>JBJFHZ010000069.1:0-47855 GCA_051894075.1 Eubacterium sp. | reverse complement strand
AGACGGAAAAGATGCGTTTTGCATTAATTACGGTGTTTCATCAAGCGGACAGTTTAAAAATGATGATGCGGCTGTTACGTATTGGAAAAGTTAAAGCTAAACCGAATAGAAAGCCAAGATTTGCCAACAATAACAGTAAAAGGATGTGGTGGCAAAATGCTTTCGAAATCAGATCTTGATGAGTGCCGAAGGGCTGATATTAATTCTTTTGATATAAACGATTTAACGGATATAACAAATCTGAATATTGATACCGGTAAGCCGATAATCAATCGTACTGAGGAGTATTTTGGCACTGTAAAAAATCCGTATATGTTTCGTGTTGGTGATGTCGGTGTTAAAATTAACTGTATAGGTGATAAAGAATTAGCCGACTCAATTATTAATTTAAGCAGCATTAAATGACAATATTTATAAATTGAATAGCAAAGAAAGGTGTGATAGAATTAAATTGTGTAGAATTTGCATATCGCCATTAACAACGGAGGTATGCTATGAAAAAATATGAAGAGTTTTTAGAACAGCCACAGGACAAAAAGCCTTGGAGTGCTGCTCTTTATATCAGACTTTCAAAGGAGGACGGAGACAAAGGCGAAAGCTATTCCGTAACCTCACAGAGAGAAATTTTAAAGGAATATATCAAACAGCAAAGCGATATTGCCTTGTTTGATTTTTACATTGATGACGGCTGGTCGGGAACTAATTTTAACCGTCCGTCTTTTCAGCGAATGATGCAGGATATTTATGATGGCAAGGTCAACTGCGTTATCGTTAAGGACCTGTCCCGTTTCGGCAGAAACTATACCGATGCAGGCAACTATATTGACAATGTTTTTGTTCGGTTGAATGTTAGATTCATTGCCCTTAATAACGGTGTTGACTCAGTGTCAAATAATATGAATGCCGCCACAAAATGTATAACCGTTGGCGTGCAGAATGTTATTAACGAAAGCGTAGCCGCCACAACCTCGGTCAATGTTCGCGGAACGCTGAATGTCAGCAGAAAGCAGGGAAAGTTTATCGGCTCTTTTCCTACCTACGGATACTTGAAAAGCCCCGATGACCACCATAAGCTTATCATTGACGAGGAGACGGCTCCTGTTGTTCGTCAAGTGTTTGAGTGGTTTATTGAGGGTAAAAGCGTTATCGGTATTACAAAGGAACTGAATGCTCTCGGTATTCCCAATCCTTCAACCTACAAGAAGCTTAAAGGCTGGAACTATAAGCACACAAGCGGTAAAAATAATGACGGCTTGTGGTGTGATTCAACTGTACGACGTATGCTATCTAATCAAATGTATATCGGCAATATGGTGCAGGGCAAAAATACCACAATCAGCTATAAAATCAAGCAGTGCAAAAGTATTCCCAAAAGTGATTGGATAATCGTTGAAAATACCCACGAGCCTATTGTTGACAAGGAAACCTTTGACAAGGCACAGTCGCTTTTTAATCGAAACACCCGAACTGCACCCACTAAAACAGAGGTGGATTTATTTGCAGGCTTTGTAAAGTGTGCAGATTGCCATAGGGCAATGAGCAAGAAAACTAATAATCACTCCTACGGCACATATAAATACTACCGCTGTGTTACATCTCGCAAGATGGACAGCGGAGCATGTTCGCCTCATTCAATCAGAATTGATAAGCTTGAACAGGCTGTGCTTGTAACAATTCAAACAATGATTGATACTGCCATTGAGCTTAACGATGTGCTTGATAAAATCAATGAAAAAGCAGACAACAGAGGAGAGTGCCTTGCAAAAAAGTCTATGGAAAAGCTTGTTGACGAAAGGGAACAAATTAAAAATATGATGCTTGACCTTTACCCGGATTGGAAAAGCGGTGCAATTACCAAGGAGGAGTATTTGGCGCTTAAAGAAAATATGGGTGAAAAGGTAAAAAAGCTTGATGAAAAAATCTCTGATTTTGAAAAAATGCTTGAAAGTGATAACACCACTCAAACCGCTGAAAATGATTTTATAGCCCATTTTAAGCAGTACGGCAAAATTGATAAGCTAACCCGACCGATTTTAACAGAGCTTATTGATTCAATTCTTGTCCACGCTGACGGCAATATCACAATCAATTTTAAATTCAAAGATGCATATGAGCAAATTGTTGATTATATAGAAGAAACAAAGCAAAAATATTTTGATAATATTGCGTAATGAAATATGCCCGACATGGTGCAGTATTACTGTATAAGTATATTGTACTTTGTCGGGTGTAACTATTTAATAATTTAATTTTATTCTATCGGCAAAAATATAATTATAATTAATTTAAAATATTGATATTTTGCCGATAGGGTGTTATAATAATATCGGTGATATTATGGATAAAAAGTATTTAACAAGTGCTCAAATGGCCGAAAAATGGGGCGTTTCAGAGCGAAGTGTTCGAAATTACTGCAACGAAGGCAGAGTTGAGGGTGCTGTTCTTATCGGCAAAATTTGGAGTATTCCGTATAATGCCGTTAAGCCGGAAAGACTGAATAAAAAGAAAAGCACAGACCTATTAGATGTTTTGAGGGAGCAGAAAGAAAATCATTTAAAGGGCGGAATATATCATAAGATACAGATTGAACTGACATATAATTCAAATCATATCGAGGGTAGCAGGCTGACCCACGACCAAACAAGATATATTTATGAAACCAACACTATTGGAATAACAGACGAGGCAGTCAATGTTGATGATGTAATTGAAACTGCAAATCATTTTAGGTGTATTGATAAAATCATTGATTGTGCAAATTTGCAAATCACTGAAAAAATGATTAAAGAACTGCATTTTATCCTTAAAACCGGGACTGCCGATAGCCGTAAGGATTGGTTTGCCGTAGGTGATTATAAAAAACTGCCTAACGAGGTTTCTGACAGGGAAACAACACCGCCTGAAAACGTACACAGCGAAATAAAAGCCTTGCTTGAAAGATATAACAAAAGCGAAAACAAAACCCTTGAGGATATCATTGAATTTCATGTTGATTTTGAAAGAATACATCCATTTCAGGACGGCAACGGCAGAGTTGGCAGATTGCTCCTTTTTAAAGAATGTCTAAAATATAATATCGTGCCGTTTATCATTGACGATAATCTGAAGCTGTTTTATTACAGAGGACTTAAGGAATGGTCAAATGAAAAGGGTTATTTGATTGACACCTGTCTAACTGCACAAGATAAATTCAAAAGGTATTTAGATTATTTCAGAATACCGTATGCAGATTAAAACATTCTTGATTATTCGGTACGAATAAGTTATAATATTATTGGTGATAATATGGAAACAAGAAATTCAAGGCTGATAATCAGTAATGCAGGAGGAACAGCGTCAAAGGGCTCAAAGACCTACAAGGCTTCTTTGCCGTCTGTGTGGGTTAATGCTCTTGGCTTAAACGAAAGCAACAGGGATATTGAGCTTGCTTTTGACGGAGAGATAATTATGATTTCGCCAAAGACCTCCATTGATGAATTTATCGGCTCTGCCAAGAAAAAAGGTCATCGCTTGATAAAGCTTAATTACTATAATAGCAATGATTTATGCACCGTGATAATTGCAGATTATACCGCTCATGCGGTTAAGTTTGAGAATTATATTGACAATTCCATTAATACTGCCTTTGGTGTTAAATCAAATGTAAGCTGGAATGATTACAATGATTTTTTAAAAGACAGATGTATTCCCGAAAGCCGTGAAGGACTAAAGCATTATTTGAATTCAATCAAGGTTGACGAGTATAACCCATTGGAAATCATCAAAAAAACAAAGGGTAAAATGGCAGAGGACAACCAATGGCTTGATGTGGAGGTATTGTGATGTCGGTTAAATTAGTTACAAATAAAAAAATTGCACTAACCTCGTCAAAGGGCAATCAGGAAAAATGGTGCGAAGACAATGCTTGGTACAAATTGGACCAATTCGGCTATGAAGCACTCGCCGAAGCGGTAACATCAAAAATTCTTGAAAAAAGTAATATTGTAACAGAGACGCCCTTTACTTTCGTTAGATATGATATTAAAAGAGTAAATGTTCATAATGCCGACAGGGTTGCTTGTGTCAGCGAGAACTTTTTGAAGCCTAATCAGGCGATAATCACTCTAAATAAGCTGATTTCAAATAATCTTGAAACATCTTTATCAGACAAGCTTTCAAGGCTTACAAGCGATAAAAAACGAATACAGTATATTGTTGACGCTACAAAAAACATTACAGGCTTGAACGATTTTGACAAGTATTTGACCCTGCTTTTTGAGATTGATTCTTTAATTCTCAATGATGACAGGCATTTGAATAATATTGCGGTGATTCAGAATAACGGAAAATTTGATTACTGCCCGATATTTGATAACGGTGCAGGGCTGTTGTCAAATACTCAAATATACAGAATGGATATTGAGCCAAAGGGAATTATGAAAGCTATGGTTGCAAGTCCATTTTCAATGACCTTTAACAGAGAGCTTAAAACAGCACATTCACTCTATGGTGCAGTGCTAAAGCTCCCTAAATTCACAAAAGAAGAAATAGACGAACTGATTAAACCTTATCTTGAATTTTATCCCAAACGAGATATAGCAATAATCAGAAACAGGATTGAGCAATGCATTTTAGAAAGACAAAAGTTAAATTTTTTATAGTCTACCCTTGACAATGGCACCTGCGGCGGCAAGGACTATAAGCGATTTTCTTAAGGACACCTGCACAAAGCCACAGGATTATGATTTGATTTTAACGGGTGATTTAGGCTTTACGGGAACTGAGCTTTTGTACGAGGTTTTTGAGCAGGAATATAAAATCAAGCTGAAAGGTTATCACAAGGACTGCGGTATGCTTATCTATGATTTAAAAAAGCAGGACGTAAATTCAGGCGGTTCGGGTTGCGGCTGCAGCGGTTCTGTGCTTTGTTCCCACATAATGAAACGAATGGAGCAGGGTAGCCTTAGTAAAGTCCTTTTTGTAGCCACGGGTGCGTTAATGTCTCCGACATCAAACAAGCAAGGGAATCCAATCCCGGGTATAGCCCATGCGGTGCTTCTGGAGGCGTAGTATGAAATATTTTAATAATATCAAACTGCTGTCATCATTCAGGGAAATTTCAAATGTTCTTGAAATTATATCAATGGCATTTAGAATTTTCGCATTTGTTCTTGTAATTATACAAGGCATTTTGCTTGTAAAAGAAACAAAAGTGAATTTGAAAAATTAATTTAATCAGGAATTGTCTAAAATAAATAAAAAACACAAGGCGTTTTTGCCTTGTGTTTTTATATATCATTATTGAATTACACCTGTTTTCTTTAAAAATTCAACCATTTTCTCAGGCCATTCCTCTGCTGCTTCGCCCTCACCCAAAGCAAAGCCGTGTCGATTGCCGGGATATATATGAAGCTCGCAGGGAACACCGTTTTTTTCAAGAATAGGCTGAACCTCTATGCAGTTTGTTTTCGGCGGAACTGTTGTATCATTTTCCATAGAAAACATAAAAACAGGAGGATAATCCTTGTTTATGAGATTTTGAATACAAAGTCTTTTGCTTTCCTCCTCACTGTAATTATCTCCTAAAAAAATCATATCGCAGGTTATGTTGAAGCTTTTACATTTTAAATCCATCATACCGTAGCCGCTTACGATTGCGTTGGGTTTGCCGTCTATGTAGCTTAAATCACCTGACAAATCGTTAATCTCATCGTAAACACCGTTTACACTCATAGCCAAATGACCGCCGGCAGAATATCCAAGGGCAATAATTTGGTCCGGAATAATTCCCCATTTATCAGCATTTTTACGCATAATCTGAATTGCTCGTATCATATCAAGCTGCATACAGGGATATCGAGACGGTGAAACTCTGTACGAAAGCACTATTGCGTGAAATCCCATTTCGTTAAGCCTTTTAGCAGTTTTAAAGCCCTCGTTTTCCATTGAAACATAGAGATATGCTCCGCCGGGAATTACAAGAACGGCAGGAGCTTTTTTATTTTCTAACAGAAACGGAACTATAAAGGGCTCATCAACACCGTTAAACAGAGGAATTTCATCACCCTTCCAAAGCGGTATGCTTCGCTCATCACTACTGTCAATGATAACATTTTTACCGTTTAAAAAATCTACCATACCTGAAATTGTACCCTTTAGCCCACTTGGTACAACCTTCATCAGCGTTTTGAATTTGAATGGCATCAACCATTTGAATACGTCATTTATCTGCTTTACGGAAATATATCTGTCAAGCATTCGAGATGACAGCTCATATTTTTTTGCATCCTTAAATCTGTTTTCAATAGTAAGCATAAAAGCACCTCTTTATAAATCATAATTTGTGACGGATAATGTTAATTTCCTTCTCCTTTGATTTTCTGTATGCGGCAGGAGTTATTCCCAAGTAATCCTTAAATACTCTGTTAAAATGACTTAGACTGGCATATCCCAGTATATTTGAAATCTCAATGATAGGTGTTTCTGTATTTTTAAGAAGCTCGCAGGCCTTATTCATTTTAATGCTTTTGAGATATTCAACAACTGTTTTTCCTGTATATTTTTTGAACTGCTCAATAACAACAGGAGGGGAAAAGCCTGCAAGCTGATAAACATCATTTGCCGAGCAGTCGCAATATTTGGGAGAATGTATTTTGTCAAGGGTATCTGTAAACCATTCAGGGCAGTCAAGCCTTGAGGAAATCATATTTTTATAAAGAATACAAACAGCGTCAACAATCATTTCGCAAATGAGAACACGGAATTTTTCATCAGAATTAAAGTACATCAGACTGATTCTTTCTGCTTTTTTTATGAAATTTTCAAGCTCGCTTACGGATAAGCTTGTTACGGCTTCGGCATTTTCAACAAGCTCATTAACGGAAATATCAGTGGCGTTGCAAATTTTTTCAAGCTTCTCGGGAGTTACACTTATGTTTATATGTGTACACCTTTTCCACTGTGAAGAAACAATTCTGTGTCTGTCCTTTGGCTGAATTAACTGAAGGGTGCCCTTGTGCAGCTTTCTGTGCTCTCCGTTTATTTCGTGAAAAGCCTCGCCTGACGTTACGATAAAAAATTCATAAAAATTATGACAGTGAAGTGAGGTGGTTTCGGAATTCCACCAATGACAGGCAACACCGTACCGACTTAACGATTTATTGTTACGATAATCCACCAAAGTTACCAAATTATCGTTGCTAAAATTTGAATTTATGTTCAAATTGCACACGTCCTATAATTTCTCTTTTACAGTGAAATATTACCATTTTAAATGTATCAATGTCAATAAAATAAGAAAAACTTAAAAAAATCACCTATTTTTCTTAAATAATAGCAAGAATTAAGCTGAGAGATATTATAAAATAAAATAGGATAATTGATTTCAAAGGGGTGATATTTATAATACTTCACCATCACATACCAAAGGAGAGAGAAGGAACATATTACACAATTCCTTTTGATGTGCCTGACAATGTTGAAAAAATTACTGTCAGCTATGATTATTTTCGTAAGGGCGGAGGCTTTTTGGCAGACCTTAAACCGTCAAATACGGTTGACATAGGGCTTGAGGATGAAAACGGAAATTTTCTCGGATGGTCGGGCAGTGCTCATAAATCAGTCAGTGCAGGCGAATACGATTCCTCGTCGGGATATTTGTGTCAGCCTGTTAATGCAGGAAAATGGAAAATCATAATCGGTGCATATCACATAATGCCCGAGGGTGTGGATGTTACATATAATATTGATTTCAAGCTTAAAGGAGAACGGCTCCTTTTCGGTGATTTGCATATTCATACAACGGCTTCTGACGGAAGGCTAAGTGCCTATGAGGTCGGAGCTCTTGCCAAAAGTATAGGACTTGATTTTATAGCCCTTGCAAATCATAATAATTTTTCGGAAAATTTTTGTCTGCCTCATATTGACGGACTGACGTTTATTCCTGCAGTTGAGTGGACGCATTATAAGGGGCATATGAATTTCTTTGGAGTGCAGAATCCTTTTGAAAATTCCTTCGTTGCTAATAAGAGGGAGGAAATGCAAAGGCTTGTTTCAAATGCCCGTTCAAAGGGCGCAGTAATTTCGGTCAATCACCCGAAATGCAGATTTTGCCCATATCTTTGGGAGGATGAAAATGCCTTTGATATGGTTGAAATTTGGAACGGCCCTATGCGCAAAACAAACATCGACGGAATTAAGTGGTGGACTGATATGCTTTGCAAGGGCAGAAAGCTACCTGCCGTGGGCGGAAGTGATTTCCATAATCCGAAAGGTGTTGTAAGGCTCGGAAATCCCGTGACAGGTGTGTATTCAAAATCACCTGCACCCGATGATATTTTAGATGCCATAAAAAGAGGAAAAGCCTTTGTCAGCGACGGTGTTGACGGTGTAAGACTTAATCTGAAATACGGTGAATTTTCAATGGGTAATACAGCAAAGTATAATTCCGATATTCCCCTTGAGGTACAGAGCAGTGCAAACACCTTGACGCTTGTTACGGATAAGGATGAAAAGAGCATTAAGCTTTCCGGCGGTAAGGCGGAAATCAAGCTTGATAAGGTCAAGTTTGCGTATGTTAAAGCCCAAAAGGGCTTTGGAAAAATGAAAAGAATAACGGCAGTTTCAAACCCGATTTATTTTGAATAGGAGGATAATAATAATGCCACAAAAAAATGCTTTAAAAAAGACAACGCCGTTTAGATACGGCTTCGGTATGTTCGGCACCTCAATGCCCATAAATATGTTCAAATCCTTTGCAGCCATATATTATGTTGATATGCTGGGACTTGATATGAAAAAATATTCACTTGTCCTGTTTATTTACACCTTTATTGATGCAATAGATAACCCTGTTTACGGCTTTCTGTCCGACCGTACACGTACAAAATGGGGCAGGCGCAGACCATGGCTTATAATCGGAACACCCTTGCTTGTGCTATGCTTTATTTTGTTTTTCAATGTTCCGTCTTTTGTTGAAAGTGAAAAGGGAATGCTCTTTATATATATGCTTTTGATGTATATTCTGACAGGTACCCTTGATTCACTTATAAACGCAAACTACGGCGCCTTGTTCCCCGAGCTTTTCCAAAGTGATGAAGAAAGGGCAAAAACCAACGGTATACGTCAGATTTGCCAGCTTTTTGCAATGGCAATCAGTATTGCGCTTACCCCTATGATTACAGAAGCAATAGGCTACCGTCTGACCTCACTTATTTACGGCATACTTGCTCTTGCGGTGATGATGTATTGCTTCTTGGGATGTCGTGAAAGCACGGATTATGAGGAGCTTGAAAAGCCAAGGCTAATTGACAGCATTGTTGCGCTTATTAAAAATCCGCATTTCTGGATTTTCGGCTTTGCAGGAGCTTTCTATTCAGCCGCATTTGCACTTATTTCACAGGCATTGCCGTTTTATGTAAAGTATACATTGGGTTTGGGAGGAAGCACCACAACAATTATGCTTGGCATAGTTTTAGGTGTCGCAGTTATAGGAATCCTTGTTTGGTCAAAGATTGCAAAAAAACTGCCTGTTATGACAATTTGGCGAACAGGCTTTATAATTATGGCGGTGGGCTTTATCCCTCTGTATTTTGCAAAGGTACTGCCTTTGGCAATCGCTGTTGCGGCGGTTATGGGCTTTGGTATAGCAGCCTGTCTTACAACTATGGACTGTATCGGAGCTAAAATTGTTGACGACGATTATCAAAGAAACGGAGTTAAAAGAGAGGGTATAATTAACAGCCTTATGGGTGTTATGAATAGACTTAACGGACTTTATACCTCCCTTGCATTTTATGTTGTATCCGAGTGCTTCGGTTTTGTCAGCGGTGATGAAACAGGTGATAATCCTGCCCTTGCTTCAA
The DNA here is from genome assembly GCA_051894075.1 of Eubacterium sp. Classification (GTDB taxonomy): domain Bacteria; phylum Bacillota; class Clostridia; order Oscillospirales; family Acutalibacteraceae; genus Eubacterium_R. The sequence continues at coordinate 38,013 of JBJFHZ010000069.1, read as the reverse complement.
AGGTTTTACTTTGCGTTTTCCCATTTGTCGCAATGGTGTTGGCAAGCATCATATCCTTCTTCCTTAAGTTACCGGAGCGTAAGGAAAATGAGTAAATATCTTATTATCAATGCCGACGATTTCGGATATAACGAACAGCAAAATATAGCAATAAAAGAGCTTTTGAAGGGTAATCTCATCACCTCAACCTCTCTTATGTCTGTTGCACCTAATGCAAAAGACGCAGTCGATTTTTCAACAAAAAGCAATATTGATGTAGGAGTTCACCTAACAATTAATTCAGATGATGAAAATAAAAAATGGCAAAGCCTTTCAAGTGTAAATTCATTTAAAAACGGCTTGCCCCACAGTCAAAGGGATTTGATTTTCAAAACATCAAGAAGGGATGTCAGAGAAGAGCTTGAAAAGCAGTACCGCTTTATTGTTGATAACGGTGGTACTGTTGACCACGCAGATAACCATTGTGCAACCCTTTACGGAATTAACGGCAGAAGATTTTATATTGACGCCTTTGATTTCTGCGCACAGCATAAGCTACCCTACAGATTTCCCAAAACCAGCGGCTTCCTTGAAAGACAGCTTGGTAGAAATGTTCCCGAAATTGTAAAAAAATATCAGCAAATGATTGTTGGCTCCGGCGAAAAAAGAGGAGTAAAAATGCTTGACGACCTTGTTTCAAATCCTTGGTCTATGAGCAGAATAGGAGACTACAATACTCTTGAAAAATATTATCTTGACGCCGTTGATAATTGTATAGACGGTGTTACGGAAATGTTTTTGCATCCGGCTTTACCTGTTGACGGAAATCAAGGTGAATGGCAGAAAAGGGTGTATGAATATCAAATACTTAAAAGCGGCTGCCTCCTTGAAAGAGCCAAGCAAAAGGGAATATCAGTAGTTTCCTGGAAAATATTTGATTCAATTAAAAAAGAGTAAATTAGTATTTATCGAGGTATTTTTGAAGCGAATATTACGGGTCGTCGGGGACGCCGACCCCTACGTTTTTACAGGAGCGTTCTTGATATTTTTTAGGGGATGGCGTCCTCGACATCCCGCAAATTTTCGATGTGTTACTGCAACAAACTTTCGTAGGGGCAGGTCTCTGTGCCTGCCCGAAAATTTAATTTTGCGGGAGGGGATGGAACCCCTCCCCTACAAAAGCAAACAACGTCGTTATTACAAATCAACCGTAGGGGCTTGCACTGCAAGCCCGTTATAAGTGGGCGACCACTGGTCGCCCCTACGATGATTTCACACACAAACGCCTCTATAAATATTAATTTAATTCGTCATTAACGGTCGGGCAAAGGTGTTGTGTTTTTCAATGTCCACCTTCTCGTTTGCTTGCAGGCTCAGCCTGACAAACCCTAATTTATTTAATCAGACCACTTTATCGACAGTAAAAAAACCGGCATCACATTTTTTGTGATGCCGGTTTTTTTAAAATGCCTTTGAAATTATATTTCTTATTTCTTCCTCTGCCTGCTGAATTTCATAGAGAAATTCTCTTGAGGAAACTCTCAGGGCACCGCTTGTTAAAATAATAAGCTGTTCAAGTGCGTCTGATGTAACAACCCTTACCTTATTATTTTTAGCCAGCTTGTGAGAGGTTTTTTCAATATACATATCGGCGGTTTCAGCCTCTTTTGTATAAACAACATTTATATTATCAATTTTTTCAACCTCACGTGTATTACCCTTAACCTTGTATGCATCAAAGACTAAAATAACCTCGCATTTTTTATAGCCCTGATAATTGCAAAGAATATTTATCAAAGCATTTCTTGCGCCGTCAATATTGTTTTTCGATAATTCTCTGAGGCTGTCCCATGAAAAAATCACATTATAGCCGTCAACAAGGAGATATTCCTTACCGTCATATTTCGGTAATTTTACAGGCTTTTCTTTCTTTGCTTCGGCATTTTCGGTTAGATTAAAATGAGCGGGAACAGCAGTATTTCTGCTTTTTATGGGTCCGTAGGTCTGCTCGAAAATCTGCATAAGCTCCTTATCAAGAGCGAAAAGATTTGATTTGTCCTTACATTTTGAAAGTATTTGAGAGCCGCTATTTTCAGCGTATTCGCTTTTCGGCTTGCTCAATACACTCGGCAAATGCATATGGCTTTTGACTTCATTCCATTTGACATTGTATCCCGAGCCGTGGGAGCAGAAAACGGAGTCGCAGGGATTGTCGGTGTCACCGTCGCAGTCATAACCTATATTATCAATAATTTCTTGTGAGTTATGACAAGGCTCATACCCCTTTAGGCTAAGCATTAGCCTTCCTTTTCCGTGGGTATATTGAGTAACATCTCTTGAGTAATCGTACATTTCCGAGACGGGAGCAGTACCTGTGATTACAGAGAATTCGCCATCTGTTTCGGGAGGATTAAAGCTTCCGGACATACGCTGAATATCAGCCATTGCTCTGCCGATGCTTTCGCTTGGTACCTCTAATGTGAATTCATAAATCGGCTCAAGAAGAATACAGTCAGCAGAGCGAAGTCCCTGCCTGACAGCCCTATATGTAGCTTGTCTGAAATCGCCGCCCTCGGTGTGCTTTGGGTGTGCCTTTCCCGATTTCAGTATAATTTCCATATCGGTTATGGGAGAGCCTGTCAAAACGCCGATATGTGTTTTTTCGTAGAGATGGGTAAGTATCAGCCGTTGCCAGTTTTTGTCCAGCAAATCCTCTTTGCATTCGCTTTTAAAAATGATACCGCTGTTTCTTTTTGCAGGCTTCATCAAAAGGTGAACCTCTGCATAATGTCGTAGAGGCTCAAAATGACCGACGCCCTCAACCGTATCTGAAATTGTTTCCTTGTAGATAATATTGCCCTTACCGAATGTAACGTCAATTCCAAAACGCTCTAAAATAACAGATTGCAAAATTTCAAGCTGAATGTCACCCATTAGCTGAACCTGTATTTCTCCGAGGCGTTCATTCCATACTACCTTTAGCTGCGGGTCCTCACCTTCAAGAATTTTCATTTTTTCAAGAACGGTATGAGCATCAACACCGTCGGGAAGAATTAAGCTGTAGGTCATAACAGGCTCGAGAACAGGTAATGACGCATCCTTTTCAGCACCTAAACCGTCACCGGAATTTGTAAATGTTATTCCTGTAACGGCACATATTGTGCCTGCCGATACTTCGTCGGCAGTCTTGAATTTTTCGCCGGAATATATCCTTATTTGGTTGACCTTTTCGCCGTTTTTGTTTTTACTGCTTTTTAGGATTTCTTTAACCTTCAGGCTCCCGCCTGTTACCTTTAAAAAGGTCAGTCGCTGTCCCTTATCCTCTGAAATTTTGTATACCCTGCCTGCAAATTCGTCGCTGTATTTCGGCATTTCGGTGTAGCTGTACAGACAGTCCAAAAATTCGTTTACACCTGTTAATTTCAGTGCAGAGCCAAACATACAGGGAAAAATTTTTCGATCCTTGATAAAGGGGACAATATCATCTTTTTTCAGCGAATTGTTCTCGTAATATTCATTTAAAAGCCTGTCGTCACACAAAGCGATATTCTCGTAAAAATCCGAAGCTTCAGTATTGCTGAAATCAATACAGCCGTCGCTGAGCTTTGATTTTAACTGAGCCGTAATTCGCTCTTTATCAGCGCCGTCAAGGTCCATTTTGTTCACGAAAATAAAGCAGGGAACATTGTATTTTGAAAGCAACTTCCATAGTGTTTGGGTGTGGCTTTGAATACCGTCGGTACCGCTGATAACCAAAACTGCGTAGTCAAGCACCTGTAAGGTTCTTTCCGTTTCGGCGGAAAAATCAACGTGCCCCGGTGTGTCAAGCAGGGTGAATTCCGTATCGTTATATTTTAAAACCGCCTGCTTTGAAAAAATTGTTATTCCTCGGCTTCGCTCAAGTGAATTTGTATCTAAAAAGGAGTCCCTGCGGTCAACTCTGCCAAGCCTGTTGATATTTCCCGATTGATACATCAAAGCCTCAGACAGTGTTGTCTTGCCTGAATCAACGTGTGCTAATACGCCGATAACAATTTTTTTCATCCTCTCACCACACTTTTAATTAACTGTGCATATTGTATCATAGTAAACGGTGATTGTAAATCAGTAGCTTTTGAAATTTCATTCTATTAGTATAAAACAACTAACTTTCCCAAGTAAATATTGACAAAAAACAGCAAAAATGTTATAAAATAGATAAATTATTCAAACGAAGGTTGGAGAGAAATTATGAATTTTGCCGACAGTAAAGCCATTTCATTTTACAAAATGATATGTGCTTTGACTGTCGGTTTTTTTATTTTGCTCTCCTTTTGCACAACAGCTTATGCATATGATGAAAATTATGTGGGAAATAACAAATATTGGAACGACAGGGGAGAAATAGTCAATATTTCAAATAATAATTTTGACGGATGCTTTAAATATTTTGTTGACGAAGAAAACGGCTGTATATATTTTTATCTGAATTTTTATGATTCCTTGCTGACAGAAAAATCCGATGATGCCTCCTTGATTTTCAATTTTAAGAACAGTGAAAATATCTATTCAGTTTCGGTCAGTAAAGACGGAATAAACGCTGATGAAAGCAGTATTATTGATAAAAGCTTTGACATATATTATGACTTCGGCAGGGTGAAGCCCAAATATCACGGCGGAGAGATTTATGTGGCTTTTGAATTTAAAAATTCAGAGGATAAAAAGCTTGACAGCACCGTTTCCTGTGAATATTCCTGCGGTAAGGATAACAATTTTCTTATCAAAAATGATATAGCGGTGAATATGTCAAAGACCGCAACAACAAAAACAACTAAAGCGACAACCGAGAAATCAACAGCGGCAAAGACAACAAAGCAAAGCACGGCGAATAATTTATCATCTTCCACAGTTAAGAAAACAACTGAAAAAGCTACAAAATTTACTCCTTCAACAACAAAAAATTCAGCATCAAATAAATCAAACGGTACGACAAAATTCTCTGCAAAAAATGACTATGAGGGAGAAAACGGAGATATCTCTGCAAAGCCGTATGAAAGTGACACATTCGCACCGAATGATTTAATTAGCGCTGACGGCGCATCATCAGCCCTTTCCGAAAAAGAAAGCTCACAGTTAAATCACAGAACAACTGCCGGCAAAGCTTTATTCGCCTTTGGTATTGCTGCTTTTGTTTTGGGTGTTTTTTTGATTTTTTACGGTGCATTAAACGGTAAATTTAAAATTGTCAAAAGTGACGATTTAAAAGAACAGGCTGATGATACGGAAGAATAATTGATTTATAAGGAATGTCTTTGACATTCCTTTTTATGATTATTTTATTTGACATATATAGTATAAAATTATATAATAAAATAAGTGCAATATATAACTAATTCGGATGGAAAGAATGAGTGAATTTTATGTATCCTTTTGTTAAGAGAACTCTTGATATAATTTTCTCTTTGGTTGCAATTATTATTTTGTCGCCCTTGATGATTATAGTTGCAGCTGCAATAAAGCTTGAATCAAAGGGACCTGTTATATTTAAACAGGAAAGGCTTGGCAAAGACGCAAGGGTGTTTTTGATCTACAAGTTCAGGTCAATGTGTGTGGGTGCAGAGCAAACAGGCACAGGACAGTATTCTTTTGCAGGAGACCCAAGAGTTACCAAGGTCGGAAAAATTATAAGAGCCACAAGCATTGATGAGCTACCTCAGCTGATAAATGTTTTAAAAGGAGATATGAGCTTTATCGGTCCCAGACCTCCTTTAACATATCACCCGTGGGAGCTTAGTGAATATACGGAATATCAGCTCAGAATGTTTGAGGTCAGACCGGGAATAACGGGCTGGGCACAGGTAAACGGCAGAAAAGAAGTTGAATGGCACGAAAGAATAAAGCTTAATATCTGGTATGTTGACCATATGACACTATGGATTGATATTAAAATTTTATTTATGACTGTTTTCAAGGTGCTAAAAAATGCAGATAACGAAAATCACGGAGTTACTGTAATTCCAAACAGTGAATATACAGAAGAATACGAAGATGAAGGCGTAAATGTGTAATGCTTAAATTATTTTACATAACAAATAAGCCTGATGTTGCAAGGATAGCACAGGATGCAGGCGTTGACAGAATTTTTGTGGATATGGAATATATCGGCAAGGATGAACGCCAGCCTAATATGGATACAGTTAAAAATCATCATACGGTTGACGACGTAAAGAATATACGCCGTGTTCTTGATAAGTCGGAGCTTCTTGTCAGGATAAATCCTATTCATAAAAATTCCCGGCAGGAAATTGATGACGTTGTTAATGTAGGAGCCGATATAATTATGCTTCCTATGTGGAAAAGTGCCGACGATGTTAAAAGATTTTTGGACTTTGTAAATGGGAGAGTTAAAACAATTCTTTTGCTTGAAACAGACGAGGCAAGAAAGTGTCTTGACGATGTTCTTGAAATTGACGGAATTGATGAGGTGCATATCGGACTTAACGACCTGTGCCTGAGTCAAAAAAAGAAATTTCTTTTTGAGCTTGTTACAGACGGTACAGTTGACGAAATCTCCGAAAAGCTAAAGGCAAAGGGTATCACATTCGGCTTCGGGGGAGTCGGAAGGGTTGGAAACGGCGAACTGCTCCCTGCAGAAAATATTTTAGCGGAGCATTATCGACTTGGTTCTTCAATGGTGATTTTGTCAAGAGCCTTCTGCAACTCCGATAAAGTGGAAAATCGTGAAGAAATCAGTAGAATTTTTAACGAAGGTATTGCCAAAAACAGAAAGTATGAAGAAAAATTAGAAAATGAAAGTCAGTCATACTTTTTACAGAAGCATAAGGAAACTGCCGAAATAATCAGCAGTATTGTTAGAGGGAAATAAAATATGAAGGTTTTATTTGTAGCTACGGTTCGCAGTCATATTGGGCAGTTTCATATGCCTTTTATCAGAAAGCTTAAAGAACTCGGTTGTACGGTTGACGCCGCTTTTAAGGATAATTCCAATGTGAAAAAGGGACTTGATTTAAGCGATATTGATAATGTGTATGAGATATCCTTTTCAAGAAGCCCCTACAGCACAGATAATATAAAAGCCTACAGGCAGTTAAAAAAGGTTATTGATAACGGAAATTATGATGCAATTCACTGCCATACTCCTATGGGTGCAGTAGTTACGAGACTTGCGGCAAAGGACGCAAGAAAGAAAGGTACAAAAGTAATTTATACCGCCCACGGATTTCATTTCTATAACGGAGCCTCAAAGAAAAACTGGCTTATCTTTTATAACGTGGAAAAGTACCTTGCCAAGTTTACCGATTGTCTTATCCTAATAAATAACGAGGATTATGCTCTTGCAAAGGAAAAGCAGTTTTCGGCAAAAAAGATTCTTAAGGTAAATGGTGTGGGAGTTGATTTATCAAGATTTAAGCCTGCTTCAACCGAGGACAAGCTCAGGCTCCGCAGAGAATACGGCTTTAATGATGACGATTTCATTTTAATTTATCCTGCAGATTTTTGCTTTAGAAAAAATCAGGAAATGATTTTTGAGGTTATGGAGCTGCTTATAGAAAAGCATGAAAATATAAAGCTTTTGCTCCCCGGACTTAATGAAAATCCCGACATTTATGTAAATAAAGCAAAGGAAATGGGAATTGACAAAAACGTTTTCTTTATGGGCTACAGGCGTGATATTGATAAGCTCGTTGCCATGAGTGATGTGTCTGTTTCAACAAGCAGACAGGAGGGCCTGCCCATAAATCTTGTTGAGGCAATGGCGGTGGGTAATCCGCTTGTAGTTACAGATGTAAGAGGAAATAACGATTTGGCGGAAGAAGGAATGAACGGCTTTCTTGTTCCGCTTAATGACAGCAGGCTTATGGCAGACAGAATTCTTCAGCTTTACGATAATCCTCAGCTTGCAGAACAATTCGGAAAGCACAGTTTAAGCAAGGCAGAGCTTTACAGCGAAGAAGCCGTTGTGCCGGAAATGGTTAAGATTTATAAAGATTTGGGATTGTTATGAGAGTTTTACATATGATACCCGACATAGGGGTGTCTAACGGAGTAATGAGCGTAATATTAAATTACGCTAAGGCTATGCCTGATGATATCAAGTTTGATGTTGTGTATTTTTCCGAAAAGGATAAAACAAGAAAATCGGATATAGAAGCTCTTGGAGGAAGGGTATATAAAATCGACCCGCCGTCGCCTAAGAATTTGATAACCGGAAAAATGAATTCCTTTTTCAGTGCTCATAAAAATGAGTGGCAGGCGCTTCACATTCATTGTCCTCATTTTGCAGTCTTTATTGCACCGTATGCAAAAAAAGCAGGTATAGATAAAATTGCCGTTCATTGCCATACAACCTCATATTCGCTGAAGGGCAACGGCAAAAGAAATAAAATTCTTTCTCTTTATGCAAAATATTTTATAAAAGACAAGTTTGCCTGCAGTAAAGAGGCAGGCCATCTTTGGTACGGAAATAAAGCCTTTGAAGTGGTTAATAACGCCGTTGACTGCAATAGCTTGAGATTCAATCCTCAGGTGCGAAATGATGTCAGAAGACAGATGAACTTAGAAGACCGATTTGTTGTAGGTCATATCGGCAAAACAACCGTAGAGCAAAAAAATCATCCGTTTTTGCTTGAAATCTTTGCTGAAATTAAAAAGAAAAAGGAAAATGCCGTATTGCTTTTAGCAGGGGGCGAAGAAACCGAGGAGCTTTTGTTTTTAGCCGAAAGCCTGGGAATAGAAAACAGCATAATGTTTTTAGGCGCAAGAAACGATATAAATAAACTGCTTCAGGCATTTGACGTTTTTGTGTTTCCGTCAACAAGTGAGGGCTTGCCTGTATCGGCAGTGGAGGCTCAGGCAGCAGGCTTGCCTGTTGTAATGTCGGAAAATATTACAGATGAAGTGGTATTTTGCGATTTTGTCAGAGAAATGAGCTTGAACGAAAGTGCGCAAAAATGGGCCGATTGCTGTCTGAATACAGAAAATGACGTCAGATATGATACTGCCGATATTCTTAAAAATGCAGGCTGGGATATTAAAAAATGTGCCGAAAAACTTGCTGATTATTACGGAGAAAATAATTAAATGAAAAAGCTAAAATCTTTACTTGTTCCCGAATGGCATTGTGCAGTGCGTTTTAATGAAAACGAAAACACTTTCCTTATTGACGGGGGCAATGAAAAATTTACTCTTATAAAAGATTCATACAGATATTGGACTGCCGACCCTTTTTTAGTAAAAAATGGCGGTAAATATTATTTGTTTTTTGAAGCCTTTGACAGATTGAAAAGAAAAGGTGTTTTAGGCTTTAGAGAAATAGAGAAAAACCGTATCGGTAAAATTAATATCATATATGAAACCGACAGCCATATGTCATACCCTTTTATCTATAAGGAAAATGAAACCTTCTATATGATTCCCGAATCAAAGGAATCGGGGGAGCTTTTCAGATTAAAAAGCACAGATTTTCCGTATAAATGGGAAAAGGATACTGTTTTCTCAAATAAGCCGTTGGTTGATACAACTATGCTTGATTATCAGGAAACAAGATATTATGTTTCGGAAATAGTCAATGTTTCGGGATTTTTCAACAGAGTTGATTTGTTTTATGAGGAAAACGGTGCTTTTAAGGAATGTAAAAACAATCCCGTAATAGATGATGTAAATACTGCCAGGTGCGCAGGAAAGCTTTTTGAATATAACGGATTGTTAATCAGACCGTCACAAAACTGCGGAAAATCCTATGGTGAAAAATTGAATTTCAATCAGGTTATTGATATTTCTAAAGACGGATATCGGGAAAAGCTTATCAAATGCATTTCTGTTTCCGATATAAATATTAACAGCTCTGCAAAATTTGTGGGAATTCATACATATAACCGTCTTGATAATATTGAAGTAATTGATTTAAAAACAGCAGGCAGCTTTAATTTGCTTAACTACATCGGTGCCTTGTTCAAAAGGTTTAAAAGGCTGGTTAAAAGAGGATAAAATATTTATCAATGCTTACTAATAATCAGGAGAACGTTTTGACTTTGGGAGAATTATTTATTATTTATGGGTGACGCTTATGCTTAATAAAATAATCAATGTTTGGAAAAATTCAAAAATTCTTGATTTTATTATGAATTGCGAAAACAAATATTTCAGAAGTAAATGCAGAAATACTGAATTTACATTGCTTACACCAAACTGTATGGCAGGACTGATATACAGCAGGTTGGGAGAGAAATTTAATTCTCCAACAATAAATACAAGTATTAATACGAGCGATTTCATTAAATTTATAAATGACCTTGATTATTATTTGAGTTGTGATGTTGAACAAATGGACATCGCAGATTCACAATATCCGGTTGGAATTATTAAAGGGAAAGAAGAAAAAGACGATATCAGAATAAATTTTGTCCATTATGATGATTTTGAAACAGCACGTCAAAAATGGAATGAAAGAAAGAAAAGAATTATTAAGGATAATATGTACGTCATAATATGTGATATTGATGATATATATGAGCCTGATTATAAAAAAGTCGGTTATATTTCAGACGATGATTTATCAGAATTTGAAAAATTCAAATGCAACAACAGAGCACTGCTAACACGCAGACATGACAGAACTCAGGAATATGCTCAATATATTAAGCCTGATTATCACCGCCCTTTTCCTCTTGTTTATATGAACAGAGATATTATTGGACTTAACGGTTTTGAAAGACACTTTGATTTTGTTTCATTTTTAAATAAAAAATAAAGGCTGACAGTTAATGAAGAAAAAAGTTTTAATTGTGAATGACGAGTTGCAGTTCGGAGGTTCGGATTTGGTGGCAGTCCGTCTTGAGCAGTATTTGGACAAGGATAAATTTGATTGTACTTATTGCGTCAGACACGAGGAAATCGGACCCTTGGAGCCGTTACTTATAGAACGTGGTGTGAGAATTATTCATATACCTGACAATCAGTTATCATATGGAAAAAGCTATAAATTTATTTTGAATTTGTTGGAAAAAGAGCATTTCGACATAATTCACTCGCATTTGCTTTTCTTCAGTGCTATTGTGCTTAAAGCGGCAAAGAAGAAAAATGTTCCCGTCAGAGTTGCTCATTCTCATTTTTCAAAGCCTCTTTATCCTGAGAAAGGCTTGAAAAAAATATTGAAGAATGCATACCGCTTTTTAATGAGAATATGGCTGAAAAGATATGCAACAAAGATGATTGCGTGCAGTGTTCCTGCGGGAGAATTTTTGTACGGAAAGAAAACCTTTGCTAAAAAAGGTATAGTTTTGAATAACGGTATTGACTGTTCGGAATATGAGTTTAAAAAATCAGTAAGAGAAAGTGTCAGAAAAGAATTTAACATTTCCGATGATGCTGTGCTTATCGGACATATCGGTCAAATGTGGTATGCTAAAAATCACGATTTTTTGATAGATGTTTTCAACGAATTTCATAAAATAAATCCAAATTCATATTTGATGCTTGTAAGTAACGGCCCTTTGAGAGAAAAAATTGAAAGTAAGGTAGAGTCGCTTAATCTTAAAGATGCTGTTATATTTACAGGCTTTAGAACAGATTGCAACGAATTGTTGATGGCAATGGACTGTTTTGTGTTCCCGTCAATACACGAGGGCTTTCCGCTGACTCTTATTGAAGCGCAGGCATCAAAGCTTTCGTGCTTGGTTTCGGATGCAGTTAATCCTGCAACAAAGCTTAATTCAAATTTTGATTTTGCGTCTTTGGAAGGTCCTGTCAGTGAGTGGGTTCGTAAAATAGATGAGCTTTTGAAAATTGACAGAGATTCCGTTGATAATTCAAAGGTTATATCCGAGTATGATATAAAAAATATTTCCAAAAAGCTTGAAAAGATATATTTAGAATAGAAAGGAGAATACGGCAAATGTTTGGACTTACTGCAGTTGAAATGTTTTTGGTTATTGTTGCAGTTTTTGCAGTTGTATATTGGATTACTCCGTCCAAACATTCGTGGTTGCCTTTTTTACTGATAACAGTTTTGTTTGCTTGGTTGGCATTTAACCTTGAGCCTGAGGTCACAGATGATTTATCAAGATATTTTAAAGCACTTAACGAAATGCGTGCGGAGGGCTATGACGGTCTGCAAAGATACATTGAAGAGGACCAGTTTGATTTTAAAACCTTCAGAGTATCCGCTTACTATGTGTATTTTATAAGTAAGCTTTCCAATAACCATTGGCTTCCTTGTATTACAATGTTTATTGTTTACGGGCTTGGATTTTACTGTATTTACAAAGCTTCAAAGCATTTTGAAATAAAAAAATCTTATGTGTTTTGGGGTGCAATGTTTTTTATTTGCACATATTGGTATTTTGATACCTGTAGCGGAACAAGAAACGGTTTGGCATTTGCAATAGCTGCTGCCTGTTCGTATCAACTAATGGTAGAACGAAAAAATTTGATACTGTGTTATGTGGGATTTATTCTGGCGGCACTTACACATTCTGCAGGTATAATACCTGTTGTGCTTGTTATATTAGCGGAAGTTACGTTTAATACAAGCGGAAAGTTTTTGAACTTTTTGCTTATCTTCGGTATACTCGGAGGTGCAGCGGGAATAAGATGGTTGTCAACAATCAGCGATAGTAGCTTCATTCAGGGAATAGCCGGAAAGGTTGACAGAAATGAAGCAGGAACAACACTTGAAACAGGAACAATGTTTAGAGTGAATATGGTTGTGCTTCTTGTTGTACTTATTTTGATAATGTATTTCTCGTATTTTATTTTGAATTGCGATTATACAAGTGAACTAAAGCGTTTTTATAAGTATTCGTCGATTATTTCCTATTTTTGCATAGGTGCTCTTTTCAGCGGATTGATATTTGTACGTTTTGCACGTTGGATTTTGCCGATAATCGGAGCATTGGTTTATATGATTGGTATGCAAGCTCGGGATATGTATATTGAGGATAATACATTATCCTATTGCTTGTATTATGCACCGTTTAAGGTGACTGCAAGAGTTAAAATACGGCAGTTTGTAAGCATAATGTATATTGCTTTTATGGCAGTGCATATGTGGTATATGTGTAACGGTTCTTCACTTATTTGGATGCATTTTGCCGGCGAATATTAAGGGTGATATTATGATTTCGGTTATTGTTCCTATTTACAAGGTTGAAAAGTATATAAATCAATGTGTTGACAGTATTATTTCTCAAACCTACAGAGATTTGGAAATAATTCTTGTTGATGACGGGTCACCCGATAATTGCCCGTCAATATGCGATGAGTACGCTAAACAGGATATAAGAATTAAGGTTGTTCATAAAGAAAACAGGGGACTTATGTCTGCACGTCAAGCAGGACTCAAGGTTGCCACAGGTGATTACATAGGATTTGTTGACGGCGATGACTGGATAGAGCCCGATATGTATGAAAGCTTTGCCGAGCTTATTGAAAAATACAATCCCGATATGGCAGTATGTGAATTTTTCTATTCTTCACCTAACAATAAAGATGTCAGTAATCAAAGCTTAAATAAACCCTTTTATAATAAATCCGACCTTCAAAGTGAAGTATATCCGACTATGCTGTTTACAGGAGAGTATTATAATTTCGGAGTTAATCCCTGCTGTTGGTCAAAGGTGTTTAAAAAAGGTCTGCTTGAAAAAAATCTGTACAATGTTACTACAGATATACGAATGGGTGAGGACGCCGCATTTACATATCCCTGCTTGTTGGAGGCTGAAAGCGTTTGCTATGTCAATAAACCTCTTTATAATTACAGAATAAATCCTGAGTCAATGACAAATTCTTACGATAGCAGACTTGAGGATACTATCCTTATCCCATATGACATTTTGAAAAGCTGCTTTGAAAAATATAATGACAGGCAGCTTATGTCCCAGCTTGATAATTATCTTTTTTATCTTTTAAATATTATGATTAGAAATGAGGTAAGCCAAAATAATAAAAAAGGCTCAGCGGAGATTAGAAAAACAATTGGAAAATTTGTTTATAATCCGGAAGTTATAACGGTTTTAAAAAGGCTTGATATCTCTTCCCTGCCGTTTAGGAAAAAGCTTGTAGCAAAGCTGTTTCAATTTAAAAGTGTATTTCTTATTTATTTATATTGTTTAATTCTCAGGAGGCTTTAATGACTAAACCACTAATAAGCGTGATAGTGCCGGTATATAACACTGAAAAATATCTTGACAGATGTGTTGAAAGCATTGTAAATCAGACCTACAATAATTTAGAAATAATACTTGTAGATGACGGCTCTCCCGATAACAGCCCTGCAATGTGTAACGCTTGGGCGGAGAAGGACAGCAGAATAAAAGTAATACATAAAGAAAACGGCGGTGCCGCTTCAAGCCGTAATGCAGGTCTTGATATTGCAACAGGAGATTATATCGGCTTTGTTGACGGTGATGATTATGCAGAGCTTAATATGTATGAGATTCTGTCAGATATTTTGGAAAAGAACAAGGCAGATATAGCGGTATGCGGTTATCATATCAACAATGAAGAAAATGTTGATTCAAATATTCATACTGTCTCACAGCTTGATTCCCTGAAAAAAATTTGTGTTGGTGATTATAAATACGGTGTTTTATGGAATAAGCTCTTTAAACGAGAATTAGTCATTGATGTGAGAATGCCGAATTTTAAATGCTGTGAAGATTTGGTTTTCAATTACTATTCTTTTAAAAATGCCGAAAACATAGCAGAGTGCGATTCAAAATTGTATCATTATATGCAAAATGAAAGCAGTACAGTTCACGGGAATTTTGCAATAGGTGCATTTGATGCAGTTCGTTCAAAGGAAATAATGCTTAAAGAGGAACAGAATACAGAGCTTGAAAAATATGCAGTAAGAGGATTAATAAGTTCTTCATTTGTGGTGCTGAGCGGTTGCATTCAAAATGATGCATTCCCTAATGAAGCAGAGAAGTTAGTTAATCAAATTTTAATGCATAAGAAAGAAATACTTTCATCAAATCTATACACTAAGCAAGATAAAATTAAGACACTGGTATTAAGCCTGTCTCCGAAAATTTATTACCGTATAATTAGAGGGAAACACAGATGAATAAAAGAGAAATGACGTTAGATGAGATAAAAGAAACTGAACTTAATATCTTAAAGCGTTTTGACCAAATATGCAGGGATAACGGGCTTGAGTATTCGCTTGCATTCGGTACTATGCTTGGTGCTGTCAGACATAAGGGATTTATCCCTTGGGATGATGATATTGATGTTTTGATGAAAAGGTCTGATTACGAAAAGCTAATGAAGCTTAAATATGAAGATGAAAAATATGAAATTAAAAGCTATCGGTATTCGAAAAACTATTTCTATCCGTTTTCCAAAATGGTTGATAAAAGCACATATATTTTTGAGGATTGGCGTGCCGAAAAGGATATGGGTGTGTACATTGATATTTTCCCCCTTGACTATGTTAATGTCCAAGGTACCGAAGAAGAAATTAAACAAAAGCTTGAAAAAATTAAAATCAGTGCTGACAGATGGGATACTATTGCATATATGATGGGGCATAAAATGATGCACCATAAAGCATTCAGTTTGAGATTTATTACTAAATTTTTGTTTAGATTGATTACTTTTCCCTTTAGAAAAAGTATAATAAGACACGCAGATTTACTCAATGCTAAAGAAAAAAACGGAAATTACTGCGCAATGCTTTTACAGCTTGGGGCGGTTCAGCCGTTTATTAAGTCTGACTCATTTGAAAATACAGTTTATTTGGATTTTGAGGATTTTAAAGCTCCTGTTTATGCAGGTTATGATTATATACTTACAAAGCAGTACGGAGATTATATGACGCCTCCTCCGCCTGAGAAGCAAAATTCAATTCATTGGTTTAAAGCATATAGAAAATATTGAGGTAATATATGAATACACCGTTAATTAGCATAATTGTACCTGTCTACAATGCAGAAAAATATCTTGACAGGTGTGTTGAAAGCATTGTAAATCAGACATATAAAAATCTTGAAATAATCCTTGTAGATGATGGTTCTCCCGATAATTGCCCTGCAATGTGTGATGAATGGGCAAAAAAGGACAGCAGAATAAAAGCTGTTCATAAGGAAAACGGCGGTGCCGCTTCAAGCCGTAATGCAGGACTTGATATTGCAACAGGCGAATATGTAGGCTTTGTTGATTCGGACGATTACATAGATTTGGATATGTACGAAATAATGCTGAATCAAATCGTTGAAAATGAAGCAGATGCCGCACGGTGCGGTGTAGTCAGAGAGCTTGGAAACGGAAAAACTGAAGAGTGGGGAACAGGAAATCACGACGTAATAGCAGTTGATAATAAGCAGCTGCTGGCGGATATAGGCGAAGCAGTTGGAATTTTGCCTGTTTCTCAGTGTAATAAATTATTCAAGCGTTCCTGTATCTCTGATATAAGATTTGATACAAGCTTTAAATTTGCCGAGGATACGTTATTCAATTTTATGGTGGCGAAAAATATTCAAAAAATGGTTTACAATGATGTTGACCGCTATCATTATGTGGATAATGAATTGTCGGTTACAAGTAATGATATAAGTGAAAATAACTTTGACGAGCATAGGGTTATGGATGTTATTTTTTCTTTGGCAAATGAAGAAGCATTACCTCATTGTATTAAAGGCGATGTTTTAAAATCTTTCCGAACCCTTCGCCAAATAATAGAATCAGGTAAGTATCTTGACAGATTTGACGAAATAAGAAATAGAATAATATCAAACAAACAAGAAATTTTCAGCTTGCCGATTTATTCTAAAATAACAAAGTTAAGAACATTATTGCTTTGGTTAAGTCCGAGTATGTATAAATTTGCGATAAAGCATTTGAGGAAATAATTATGGAGCCGTTAATTACAGTAATAGTACCTGTTTATAATGTTGAAAAGTATCTCGACAAATGCGTTGAAAGCATTGTTAATCAGACATACAAAAATCTTGAAATAATACTTGTTGATGACGGCTCGCCCGATAACTGCCCTGCAATGTGTGATGAATGGGCAAAAAAGGAAAGCAGAATAAAAGTAATACATAAAGCAAACGGCGGTTTGTCATCTGCCAGAAATGCAGGCATTGATATTATGAGCGGTCAATATGTTATGTTTATTGACAGCGATGATTATATTGAATTTAATGCAGTTGAGATAATGTATGATAGCATTCAAAAAGCCGATTTTGATGTTTGCGTTTGTAATGTTAATCATGTTAATAATAACGGTGAAATAATAGATAAAACGGAATTTAAACCTATTGAATTATTTAATGAAAAGGTAATTCAAGCTTTTCTAAACACAAATGTTTTTGATTCTTCATCTGCATGTGACAAGCTTTATAAATTTTCAATTATAGAAGAGCACAACTTGAGATTTGATGAAACTAATAAATGGGGAGAAGATTTTCCGTTCAATTACTTTTATTTTAAATTTGTTAATAAGATGATTTCAATTGAAGATTGTTTGTATAATTATCTTCAAGGTCATGAAGGCTCTATAACTGACGGTATGACATATGGAAAGGCTACCAGATATAACAACTATAAGGAGATTCTTTTGTTAGAAAAGAATGATAAGAAAAACTATGAAATTGCATTAAAAAAGTATTCAAGTGAGTTATTATGCTGTTTGAGAGAATTATTACGCTCAAACAATAAAGAACTAATTGACCAATGCTGTTTTGAAATTTGTAATGAAGTTAAATTATATTCAAAAAAGTTCTTAAAATTATCAGAAGTTTCAAAATTGAACAAAATTTCGATACTGCTGATTTGCATCAATCCACGGTTATTCAGATTGTTATATTCAATTTATAAGAGATAGTCGATAAGCATTTTTTTATTTATTAGGAGCGGGAAATTATGATACCAAAAAAGATACACTATTTTTGGATAGGCGGAAATGAAAAACCAGATTCCGTTTTAAAATGTATTGAAAGTTGGAAAAAATTTTGTCCTGATTACGAGATTATTGAGTGGAATGAATCTAACTATGATTTTTCAAAATATAATTTCACAAGACAAGCATACGAAATGAAGAAATGGGCATTTGTTACAGATATGGCTCGTTTTGATGTTGTTTATGAAAACGGCGGAGTTTATTTTGATACAGATGTTGAACTGATTTCAAATATAGATTCATTGCTTAATGATGAGTGCTTTATGGGAATTGAAAAATCATATGAATGTGACTTCTATGTAGCTTCCGGATTAGGATTTGGTGCAGAAAAAGGAAATCCATTATTAAAATCCTTAATTTGCATGTATAAAGAAATGAATTTTATAAATAGTGACGGAAGCTTTAATATGGTTCCAACTCCGCAATACACAACTAAATTGCTGCAGAAATTTGGATTTGTAAAGGAAGATAAAGATCAAAAGCTTGAAAATGTTTCAATATATGCATCAGATGTGTTTTGCCCAAAAAATTATTATACCGGCGAAATAAAGATTACAGAGAGAACAATTTCAATACACCATTTTGATGCATCATGGAAATCAAAATCAGAAAAAAAGTTATTCGACTTAAAAAGTAGATTGTATAATAAATATCCTGAAAATAAGGCAAAGCGTATTTTTCGCACGCTATCAATATTTATCAATATTGGAAATTGTGTGAAAGAGAAAGGAATAATTAAGACGATTAATATATATGCAAAAATAATTGGTGATGCGATAAAAAAAGACAGGTGATGTTCATGACACAAATGATTACTGTTATTGTTCCGGTATATAATGTTGAAAAATATCTTGACAGATGTATTGAAAGCGTTGTAAATCAGACATACAAAAATCTTGAAATAATACTTGTTGATGACGGCTCGCCGGATAATTGTCCTGCCATGTGTGATGCTTGGGCAGAAAAGGATAACCGAATTAAAGTTATACATAAAGAAAACGGCGGTGTATCTTCTGCTCGTAATATCGGTCTTGATAATGCTAACGGTGAATATATTGGCTTTGTTGATAGTGATGATTACATAGCTGAGGATATGTTTGAAAATTTATTCAATAAGATTAACACGGATAATTGTCAAATGTCTGTTTGCGGAATTTTTTTTCAAGGGAAAAGTATTTCTTTTAAAAACGAAGAATTGATTAGCGGCAATGAGGCGATTAATAGGTTGTTTAATTATCGTGATTATCAGTCGTTTAGTGGATGGACTTGGAACAAACTGTTTTTGGCATCCGTTATTAAACAGAACAGATTGAAATTTGATGAAAATATTTGTTTTTGTGAGGATGTATTGTTTGTTTATGAATATTTGAAATCGGTTGAATTTGTTAAATTGATTAATAAGTCTTTTTATTATTATACTTTTAGAGAAGACGCCTGCACTGTGAATAAAAATTATAAAAATGATTCTGAAATTTTAAAATTAATTGATTATTTTTTTAATGACATTACTGATGAACAAATTATGCAGCAGGTGTTAGTATGGTCGCTTAAATTTTGGGTTGTTTGTGTTGATAATTATGCTTTTGAAGGATTTGAAAAGTCTGCAGGAATTATTTCAAGAAAAAGAATAAAAAAACACATTAAGCAAATATATAAATCTAAAAAATTAGATTTAGCAACAAAAATCAAATGTACCATTGTGGTGTTATTTCCATTTAAAATTTACAACTGTGCAGTTAAATTATACAAAAAAGTGAAAGATAAGATTTAATGAGGATATCTTATGAAAACAGGAATTATAACAATAACAGGTGAAATGAATTACGGAAACAGCTTTCAAAATTATGCCGTAGTTAAAGTTCTTGAAAATCTGGGCGTATCTGCCGAAACCGTTAAAACAGAATACGGCTTGTCTGAATATTTCAGGATGAAAAAGCAGGGAAACTTTAAGCTTAAACCGTTTTTAAAATTTTACGGACGTATTTTGATAAAGCATAAAATGTTTATTTCTTACTTATTCCGCAGGCTGAAATTTAACTTTTACAACCGAAGATTTTTGAATTTATCAAAAAAAAGAAACTTTGAATTATCTCCCGTTGACAGTAATAAATACGACGCTTATATTTTCGGCTCAGACCAAATTTGGAATTTTACATTGGGAAGAATGTGTAATAGCGTAGAATATTTTACAGGCGGATTTGCACCTGATGTCAAAAAAATTGCTTATTCCGCGAGCATTGGTGTTGATTATATTCCTGAAAAATATATTGAAAAAGTTCGAGAAAATCTTAATGATTTTTCGGCAATTTCTGTCAGAGAGGATAAGGGAAAGGAAATTCTTGACCCGTTGCTTGAAAAGCCTGTTTGTGTAACTGTTGACCCAACCTTGATGCTTGATAAAAGCGAATGGCAAAAAATTTCAAAAAAGCCGAATTTTTTCAGCAAAAATAAAAAATTTATTTTAACGTATTTTCTCGGAGAATATTCGGATGAACTCATCAAATATGTTAAAAAAACAGCTGAAAAATTAGACTGTGAGATTATTGATTTGTGCAGTGAATGGAGTTATTCTCACAAAAGAGAAAAGAAAAAATATTATGCTTTTTCACCAAGAGAGTTTTTGTGGCTTATAGATAACTGTCAGGTAATGTTTACCGATTCTTTCCACGGCTCTGTTTTCTCGATTATTATGGATAAACCGTTTAGATGCTTTGAAAGACGTGAAGATGGTATTGTGAATATGTCGTCACGAATGGATACCTTGTTTAGCACATTTAAGATAAACGATTGGTGTGTCGGCGATATCAATGAAAGTATTGATAATATTTTATTTAAGGACTATTCAAATGTGCAGTCCATACTTACAGAAAAACGTGAATTTGCGTACGATTATTTGAAAGGTGCTTTAGATATTAAATGAAATTTGAAAGAGGTAAAAACAGCGCAAGAAACTTGCTTTTCGGAGTTATTGCAAAAATATATAATATGCTTGTTCCTTTTCTTATAAGAACTGCAATTATATACATACTCGGTATGGAATATGTGGGCTTGAACAGTCTGTTTACTTCTATATTGTCAGTATTGAATCTTGCAGAGCTTGGCGTAGGCTCGGCGCTTGTTTTCAGTATGTACAAGCCTCTTGCAGAGGACGATACAGAGAAAATTTGTGCATTAATGAGATTGTACAAAATTTATTACAGAGTAATAGGTATTGTTATTCTTGTAATAGGTATGGCTTTAACTCCGGCATTACCTTATTTGGTAAAGGGTGATGTGCCTGAGGGTATGAATCTGTATATTTTGTACTACTTAAATCTGGGAACTACAGTTCTTACATATTGGCTTTTTGCGTATAAAAATTGCCTTTTGAATGTATATCAGCGCAATGACATAGTAAATAAAATAACTATGGTTGTTGATACTGTAAAGTATACCTTGCAGTTTCTTGTTCTCTTTTTTACAAAAAATTACTATGCGTTTTTAATTGTTGCTCTTATTATGGGGGCAGTTTCAAATATCGTTACTGCAATAATAGTTGATAAAAAATATCCGCAGTACAAGGCTCGTGGCAAGCTTCCGAAAGAAGAAACTAAAATCATAAACAGAAGAGTAAGAGATTTGTTCACATCAAAAATCGGCTCGGTAGTTGTTGACTCCGCCGACACTATTGTAATTTCATCCTTCTTGGGACTTACGGCATTAGCTATTTATCAAAATTATTTTTATATTATGAATACCGTTTTGGGCTTTATAACCTTGATTACAAGCTCTTCCCTTGCAGGAATAGGAAACAGTATTATTACGGAAACAGAGGAAAAGAATTTTAAGGATTTGAAAAAGCTTACCTTTATGTTTTGCTGGATAGGTGTGTTTGCCGTTTGCTGTTTTGCCTGCCTGTATCAGCCGTTTATGACCTTGTGGGCAGGAAAAGATAATTTGTTGCCTTATAGTATGGTGATAACCTTTTGTATTTACTTTTTTGTTAAACAGCTTAATACTTTACTTAATGTATATAAGGATGCCTCGGGAATTTGGCACGAGGACCGATTCAGACCCCTTGTAACTGCGGTTGCAAATTTGGCTATGAATTTGATTATGGTTCAGTTTTGGGGACTTTACGGAATTCTTCTTTCAACTGTTTTGAGTATGCTTCTTGTGGGTATGCCGTGGCTTTTTAAGAATCTGTTTACTACGATATTTCATTTCAGTCCTAAAAGTTATATTTTGAAAATTTTTCAGTACGTTTTTCTTGCAGTTGTTTTGTGTGCAGCTTGCATAGGAATAACTTATTTTATTGATTTTGATTCCTTGATACTGACAATTATTTTGAGACTGATTGTTTGTATTATTGTTCCGAATGCTGTTATGTTCGTAATATACAGAAAATCGTCTGATTTTAAAGGGCTTTTAGATACCGCAAATTCAATCACAAACGGTAAATTGAAATTCTTATATAAGTTAGTATAATTCGGAGGTAAATGCTTTGCTGAATTTGTTATTAAAAAAATTATCCGATAATGAAAATATATGCAAATTTGTATTATCAGGAATTGATTTGACATACGTTGAAAACTGTATAAGCATTGATGATGCAAGAGATGCCGCATTTTATGCAATGGGAGCAGCTGTGAAAAACCAAAAGGCAGTTGTCCTTGTTGTTGACGGTGACAGTTTAACAAATATTTATACTGCGATAACTGAAGCGTGGTTTCAAAAGGCAAATGTAATTATTCTTTCCGTTTTTGATGAAATTAATAAGATTAAAACATCATGGATGGATAGATGCGTGGTTGCCCCAGAAGTCTTTTTACAGAGTGACGAGGAAAACTGCCTTGAATATATCAATAATTCAGTTGGTGCATACGGTCCTGTTTTAGTAAACATACTTGCCCAAAAGGCAGAATGTGCACCTGTTAATTACAATGTACTGTTAGACGCAGTAAAGGACTGCGATGGAAAATATGAATTATTGCTATTTAACAGTGCAGACAATGTTCATATTGAAAATGCAGAAATAACAGTAATTCCAAAAGAATACCGATATGGTATAATTTCAAAATATTTCGGTTCTGCTGTGGCAGGAAGTAAAAAAATACTTTGTTGCACAACAGATTGCTTAATGCTTGACTTGAATGTTTTTCGTACAAGATATAAAAACTCGAATATGAAAATAATAGCTATTGAAGATAACGGCTTTTCAAAAGAGAAAATAGAAAACTGGATTATAAGTAATGGCTTTTCTCTCAATGAGGTAAGCACGCTTACTTCTCAAGCATTTAAAGAGTTTGCCGAATCATCACAACCGTCTGTATTATTAATTAAGGAGTAATTTAAATGTATACTCATATTAAAAGTGTTCAAATACTTATATCACTGCTGAAGCAGTTTAACATAAGACATATAATCATTTCTCCGGGAACAAGAAATACCGCTCTTGCCCATAGTGTTGAAAATGACAGCTTTTTTAAATGTTATTCTATTGTGGATGAGAGAAGTGCGGCATTTTTTGCACTCGGAATTGCAGAAGCCTTAGATGTGCCGGCATGCGTTACCTGTACTGCCGCAACAGCAACCTGTAATTATATGCCTGCTATCAAAGAGGCATACGAAAAAAATATTCAGTTAATTGCACTGACAGCTGATCAGGACCAATATGGAATGTTTCATATGGAGGACCAATGTATTGACCAGGTAGATATGTACCACGGCTTTGTAAAAAAAGCTATTGATGTTCCTATGGTAAAAAATGAAAGAGACTATAATTATGCCAATAGGATAATGAACGAGGCTCTTTTAGCGGTTAATCATAACTCAAAAGGACCTGTACAAATTAACTACAGAATGTCATATGGTCTGGATGAAATATCAACCTTTGATGTGGAGAATTTACCCACAACAAGAAAAATTAATCGCCTGTCGGTTGATGATATATCCGACTCTTTAATTGATATTCTTGAAAAGAAAGAGAGAATTCTTGTTGTAGCAGGCTCCGGATATGATGAAAAATTAAAAGAAAAAATTACTGAATTTTCAGAAAAATTTAACTGTATGGTTTTTTGCGATACATTTTCAAATGTTTCAAATTCATCTTCTCATCATATTTTTAATCCTAAGATTACCTGCGAAATATTAAAGCAAACAGAACGTGAAAATATTAAGCCCGATTTAATTATTACCTTCGGAAATATTTTCTACTCAACAATAAAATATTTCCTCCCTGACTTTAAAAATGACTGTGAAAGCTGGCAAATAGCTCCTGACGGAAATGTTATAGACGGATATAATAATTTAACTAAGGTGTTTGAATGTACTGCATTTGATTTCTTTAGCAGGCTTACAGATACAGCTCAAGGAAAAAATAACGGAAATTACAGTCGCTTTTGGGAGGACAGACTTTCAAAAATTAAATATCCCGAAGGCAAATTTACAAATTTTGATGTAATAAGAATTTTCTGCAAATCCATTCCGAAAAATTCTATTCTTCATACAAGTGTTTTAGACAGCATCAGAATATCGAATTATGTTGATATGGATGATTCCGTAGAATGCTATGCAAATATAGGCGCTGACGGCATAGACGGAGCCTTTTCAACATTTTTGGGACAGGCTGATAACGATAGGCTTTCGTATCTGATGATAGGGGATTTATCTTTTTTATATGATTTAAACAGTATTCTTTTATGCAATAACAGCAATGTGAGAATATTAGTGATTAATAATTACGCCGGTGCAGAATTTCATAAGAATTTCGGTATTGAACGTATTAATACAATAAATGAATTTGTTGCAGCCGGTCATTCAAATAAAATTCAGCAGTGCTTTGGACTTGCAGATTTTATATATTTACAGGCATATGATTATGATTCACTCAGCAAGGGATTAAATATTTTTAATCAAAAAAGTGAAAAGCCTATAATATTTGAAGTATTTACTGATGCAGATATTGACGCAAAGACATTAAAAGCATTTTGGAAGGATAATATTATTTATTCTCCAAAGGAACAAAAAATCAGAAATATGGCAAATAAGCTTAATTTGGAAAAGCTGAAAAATACAAAGATGTTTTCTTTTGCATACAAAATTCTTAAAAAGCTTCATATCATATAGGAGATATATTATGGGAATAAAAAATTATATTAAAAGAGGAATAAAATATATAATTTACGGAGTTCCGAATAAAGAAATTAAAACTGATTTGTATTTCTTGAATCCTAATGAAAGGCTTAAGGAAAGGGTAGTTCTTATCACCGGCGGAGGCAGAGGACTGGGCTTTTGTTTTGCGAAAAAGTGTATTTCCGAAGGAGCAACTGTGATTATTTGCGGGAGGAATATTGAAACACTGAAAAAAGCCGAGGCTGAACTGGGGGAGCATTGCAAAAGCTTGGCTTTTGATTCCGCTGAAGCCGAAAATTTTGACAGATTTATTGCTGATGCAGAAAAAACGGTAGGTAAAAAAATTGACTCTCTTATTTGTAATGCGGGTATTTCTTTACACGAGGGAAATTTCAGAAATGTTTCCCTCGAACAGTTTGACAGTCAAATGAATATCAATCTTAAAGGTACATATTTCCTTTGCAAGAGCTTTGTGAAATATCTTGAAAGCAAAGATGAAATATCAGGAAATATTCTTATAGTGTCATCGGAAAGAAGTAAGTATTGCGATACCATACCATATGGTTTAACAAAATCTGCACTGAATAATTTTACACAAGGCTTAGCAAGTGATGTTGCATCAGAGGGAATCAGAGTTAATGCTATTGCCCCGGGTGTGACAGCGTCTGATATGACAGGATTTTCCGCAGACGGAAATTTATTTGCTGAATGGCAGGCTACAGAACGGATTTATCTGCCTGAAGAGGTTTCCGAAACAGCGCTGTTTCTGTTATCGGATGTCTCTAAATGTATATCCGGTCAAATTATAGTATGTGATAACGGCAAATATATAAACAGAGCTTATTAATAGGTGAAAACTATGCACGCATATATGATTATAGCCCACAGCCAATTTGAATTGCTGGAAAAGCTTATAGCATCACTTGATGACAGGCGAAATGATATTTATATTCATATTGATGCGAAAGTTAAAGATTTTAATTTTGATCATTTCAAAAGCATAACTAAATATTCAAAGGTGCGTTTTACAGATGAAAGAGTCAACATAACCTGGGGCGATTTCAGTCAGGTTAAATGCGAAATGATACTTTTGAGAAATGCAGTAAACGGGGAAAATCCCGATGACCCATATACATATTATCATTTGATTTCGGGAGTTGATTTACCTATAAAGTCTAATGATGAAATACACGGATTTTTCAAAGAGAATAACGGCAAGGAATTTGTGCATTATTCAAGCAATCAGGTTTCCGAAAGCTCTGTTTTGAGGATAAAATATTACCATTTTTTCAGAAAAAAACGTAATCTTTTCACTAAAATTCTTGCGCAAATTATGTTGCGTATTCAAATGCTTATCGGAGTTGACAGGCTTAAAAATACCGATATAAAGGTACAAAAAGGCTGTAACTGGTTCAGCATTACTGGCGATTTTGCTAAATATATTGTTCAAAATCAAGCAAAGTACGAAAATGTTTTTCACTATTGCTATTGCGGTGACGAGGTATTTGTTCAGACCTTGTTAGAAAGCAGCAGCTTCAAAAAAAATCTTTTTATGCCAAATTGTAATGATGACCACTTTGCCTGCGTCAGACTGATTGACTGGGATAGGGGAAATCCTTACGTATGGAGAAAAGAGGATTTTGAAGCCATAAAGGCTTCACCCTGTATGTTTGCAAGGAAATTTGACCTTAATGTTGACAGCGAGATTGTAGATAAAATTTTGGAGAGTAGATAAGTGCGAAATAAATCATTAGACATTTTAAAATTTATATCTTCTGTTTTTATAGTGTTTATTCACATAATGTTTGTGGGCGAATTCGGTGTGAGCGTGAAGGCTGTTGCAAGGTTTGCAGTACCGATATTCTTTATGTCTTCGGGCTATTTTTCTTATAATGCAATTACAACGGGAGATACAAAAAAACTATTAAATAGATGTTTGCCTTTATTGAAAATATTAGCTGTTTCGATAGTCATTTATGCGATTTTTGAGTTAGTGTTTACTCGAAGCTATACTTTTTTAACTGATTTGAAATTAATGAAAACATATATTAAACTTTTCGTGTTTAATAATTTCAACGATTCATTTTTTATTTCACTGTGGTTTTTGGTAGCATTGATTTATACATACTTGGCTATTGCTGTTGTTGTTAAACTAAAAGCTGTAAGGTTGATTAAATTTATGCCGCTTTTGCTTTTAGTGTCAGTTTTATTTTACGACGTATTAACGGGATATATGGGAATGGTGTTATCCCAAATATATGTCAGAAACTTTTTATTTACAGGCTTGCCGTTCTTTTCTTTAGGCTATTTGTTGTATGAAAATACAGCGAGAACAGAAAAAATACCGCGTACAATACTTGTGCTTTTGGTAATTGTCGGAGCGGTTATTTCTTTGATAGAATGTAAATTTTTAAATAACGACGGCAATATTTATTTCGGAACATTGTTAATGTCTTTTAGTCTGTTTGAGATATTTGTTAGACAAACTGTGAAAATTGACGACGAAAGATTATCATATTGCCTGTCAAAAATGCCGTTATACATTTATGTGTTACATACACCGATTAATAGCGTATTTAAAAGTCTTTCATTAAATGCCGCTATAAACGGATATATCTATCCTGCAGCAGTTTTACTTGCAACCTGCATCATTGCGATATTGATAACTTGTTTAAAGTTCAGCTTTATTCAGAGAAAAAATAAAAGGAGTTGACTTGTATTTAGGACTGTTGATATAGCGATACTAACTCGGAAAAAGTCAGAATTAAATAATTGTATATTTATATTCAAAAAAGGCTTGATTTTTCAGGCCTTTTCTGTTATAATTTTTCAGCATTCGTATAGACAGGCAAAATTTAACTGTCTATGAAAGCGAATACGCACACAGGCAGGTTAAGCCGTAGGTTACAAATCAGGCTTTTGCCATACTTGTCTGTGGAGGAATTAACCTTAAAGGAGGAAATAAAAATGGCAAACGTAGTTTCAATGAAACAGCTTTTAGAAGCAGGTGTTCACTTCGGACACCAGACAAGAAGATGGAACCCTAAAATGGCTGAGTACATCTTCACAGAGCGTAACGGCATCTACATCATCGACCTTCAGAAGACAGTTAAGAAGCTTGATGAGGCTTATATGTTCGTTCGTGACCTTGCTGCAGACGGCGGCTCAATCATCTTTGTAGGTACAAAGAAGCAGGCTCAGGATTCAGTTAAAGAGGAAGCAGAGCGTTGCGCAATGCCATATGTAAATGCAAGATGGCTCGGCGGTATGCTTACTAACTTTAAGACAATCAGAGGCAGAGTAGCTCGTCTTGCTCAGCTTAAGGCTATGCGTGAGGACGGCACATTTGACCTTCTTCCAAAGAAGGAGGTTGTTAAACTTGAGCTTGAAATTGAAAAGCTTGAGAAGTATCTCGGCGGTATCACTGAGATGAAGAAGATTCCTAACGCAATGTTTATCGTTGACCCACGTAAGGAAAGAATCGCAGTATCAGAGGCTATGAAGCTCGGTCTTCCTATCGTTGCTATCGTTGATACAAACTGCGACCCTGATGAGATTGACTATGTTATCCCGGGTAACGACGATGCTATCCGTGCAGTAAAACTTATCGCAGGTGCAATGGCTGATGCAGTTATCGAAGGCAGAGACGGTAAGGACGTTGCTGACGAAGCAACAGAGGAAGCAGAAGAAGCAGAGGCTTCAGAGGAAGCTGCTGAATAATTTAAAAGTTACAATCGAATAGGAGGAATTACTATTATGGCATTTACAGCTCAGGACGTTAAGGCTCTTCGTGAAAAGACCGGCGTTGGTATGATGGAATGTAAGAAGGCTCTTGTTGAGTCTGACGGTGATATGGATAAGGCTATTGACTATCTTCGTGAAAGAGGTCTTGCAGCAGCTCAGAAGAAGGCATCAAGAATTGCCGCTGAGGGTGTTGTTCTTCCTTATTATGATGCACAGGCAAAGAAGGGTGTAGTTGTTGAGGTTAACTCAGAGACAGACTTCGTTGCTAAGAATGAAAAGTTTATGGACTTTGTAACAGGTGTTGCAAAGACAATTATCGCTACAAATCCTGCTGATGTTGAAACACTTTGTGCAACAGAGTTCAACGGCACAGGCAGAACTGTAACAGAAACTCTTAATGACCTTGTTCTTTCAATCGGTGAGAATATGAAGGTTCGTCGTTTTGAGGTTATGGACGGTATCGTTTCAACATATATTCACGGCGGCGGAGCAGTTGGTGTTATGATTGGCTTTGATGTAGCTGACGAGTCAAAGGCTGCTACTGAGGAGTTCGACGCTATGGGTAAGAACGTTGCAATGCAGATTGCCGCTATGAACCCAAGCTATCTTGACGAGGCTTCAGTTCCTGCTGAGGTTGTTGAGCACGAAAAGGGTATCCTTGCCGCTCAGATGAAGGAAGATCCGAAAATGGCTTCAAAGCCTGAGGCAGTTCTTGCAAAGATTGCAGCAGGTAAGATGGGCAAGTATTACAAGGAAAACTGCCTTGTTGAGCAGGAGTTCGTAAGAGGCGATATCTTCCAGGGCTCAGTTAAGGGCTATATCGATTCAGTTGCAAAGGCTCTTGGTACAGAAATTAAGGCAACAGGTTTCATCAGAATGATGAAGGGCGACGGCCTTGAAAAGAGAGAAGAAAACTTTGCAGAGGAAATCGCAAAGCAAATCAATGGCTAATTTAACAACATTTAAGAGCAGGTCATCGACCTGCTCTTTTTCTTGTGTTGTATATAATTATATGATAAAATGAAATGATAAAAGTTTTATTTTTTTCGTATGAAGCTATTTGAAACAGCACAATGCAAAAGGGGATGAATTGTTTTGAAAAAACTTAATTCAAGGCAAAAGAAATTTTTGAAAATTTTTATACTGATATTTCTGTTTTTTTACAATATTGTCTTTTCTGTCTTTGATTTTTTCTATTATACTGCTTTTCAACTTTTGGCTTGGTTTTTTGAGAATTTTACAATTTTTGGTTTAGATGATAATCATGTGGTACTCTTTTCTACAGCTGAGTTGTGGGTTTGGTTTGTTATTATTACAAGTTTTCTGTTTTTAGCTGCGTTTATAGCGTATATTGTGTTAAGTATAAAATCCATAAAAAGAAACGGAGTAACTAAAGAATTATGCATTAAAAGCCTAATTTTTACTGTTGTATATACTGCATTGTATACTTCTCCTGTTATTATTAATGATTTATTCTTGTGAATCAAGGATTGATTTATATAATTTAATTAGTGCTTTCACAAGGCTTTATATGATGAGTTGTAAAAGCTTAAATGATAACCTCTTTTTTGGTGGAATATGAGTAAAGTTGTATTTTGGGATTTTGACGGAACAATTACATATTCAACTTCCCTTTGGAGTTCAAGCGTTTTGAGAGCTTTAAAAGATACTGATTCTGAATCGGATATTGAACTTGAAAAAATTAGAAAATATATGGCTTTTGGATTTACTTGGTATACTCCTAATGAGGATTATTCTTCACTCACAGGCGATAAGTGGTGGGATTTTATGAATGAACACATATTTAGAAGCTATTTGAATTTGGGTGTTGATATTAAAACTGCCGGAACGGCAACAGCTAAAGTAAGGAATATTATAAAAGAGAAAGAAAATTATATTCTGTATAATGATTTTGTATATACTGTAACCAAACTGAAGAAATGCGGAATTAGAAATGTTATTTTGTCAAATAATTACCCTGAACTGAAAGAAGTTACAGACAAATTACAAATAACGCAATACTTTGACGGAATAATTGTATCAGCATTAGAAGGGTATGATAAACCAAGAAAAGAATTGTTTGAAATTGCAAAAAAAACGTTATCCTGCTGATGAGTATTATATTTTAGGCGATAGTGTTAATGCGGATATTATCGGAGGTAATAATGCCGGTGTTACAACTGTTCTTGTTCATAGCAGATATGACAAAAATGCAGATTATTGTTTTAATGATTTAAAATCTGTATTAAAATTATTTTGTAATAAGTAATTCATAAAAACTGTTTAGAGGGGATAGTATGCTAAGCGAATCAACGGCTAATTAAATAACAATAAAGAGCAGGTCATTGACCTGCTCTTTTTTCTTGCATTTGTTTTTCATTTATGATAAAATGAGTTTAAACAGTTACAAAAATTATGTTGCAGTTATGAGCAAGGAGTAAGAATTATTTTGTTTAGAGAAATATTTTATCCGATTAAATTCAAAAAGTATCAAAGTGTTGACAAATATATTGAAGTAATTAAGAACACCGATACTACAAAATGTCCTCCACTTTCAGTAGGCGATATAAAAGACCTTAAAGAAACAGATTATAATAATTTATTTTCTTACATAGATGATTATAAGATTATTAAAGAAAAATATTGTCTTGATAATTATACAAAAGGACAAGCCGATTTTGAAAAAGCACTTTCATTAATGCAGTGGCTAACGGACTCAACTTATTATTTTGGTATGCAGTATAAGCTTATATCAGATAATACGCTTGATATTCTTGAATATGCTTATAAAAAGCCTTTCAAGAACGCCATTAATTGCAGATATAAAGCAATTGCTTTTGCAGACATTTTGCTTGCTTGTGGAATAAAGGCATATCCTGTTGCTCTTATAGGTGATAAAAATTATGAAGGTTTTGGATGTCATTTAGTGGTTCATGCTTATTTAAGCGACAAGGATAAATGGGTAATATTTGATCCGTCTTTTAATACATATTTTACCGATTTTGATAATAATGTGCTTAATGCTTTTGAACTACGAAAACTTTTTCTTGACGGTAAAGAGCCTGTGATACATGGTTATAATTTTAACGGAACACAGGAGTGTATAGAGATATATAAAGAGGTATTTATAAAATCCTGTTTAACAAACATAACTACATGGCACGATAATTCGGTTAATAACAGAAATGGTAAAAATCTTAATAAAAGAAAATCATTTGATTATAAATTACCGGAATCAAATAGTATATGATGTGGTTTTCTAAAATATTGGTTGCGTAAAAAGTTCTTAAATCTTGCGTAAAAGTTGCGTAAATGAAAATTCAAAAATGCTCGAAACTATTGATATACCGTGCTTTTGGCAAAAAACTTCGCAAAGCAAATCAATGGCTAATTTAACAACATTTAAGAGCAGGTCATCGACCTGCTCTTTTTCTTGTATTTTGGATTTTTATGTGATATCATCTATTTAGGTGGTAGTATGATAAGAGAAATAAATGAAAATGATTTTGCT
This sequence comes from Eubacterium sp., assembly GCA_051894075.1. Classification (GTDB taxonomy): domain Bacteria; phylum Bacillota; class Clostridia; order Oscillospirales; family Acutalibacteraceae; genus Eubacterium_R. The sequence continues at coordinate 5,761 of JBJFHZ010000069.1, read as the reverse complement.
GGCTTGAGCGATTTATACACACACTTGCATAGCAACAAACCTATACCGCAAAACAAAGATAACATCAGCCTTTGGAATACAATTTTGGCAGACAAAAATTATCATATTATTGTTGCTGAAGAGGACGGAAAAATTGTATCCTCCTGCGTATGTGTTATTGTTCCTAGTCTTACCCATAATCAGCAACCATATGCTTTGATTGAAAATGTTGTAACACAAAAAGATTATAGAAAAAAGGGACTTGCTTCACAATGTCTTGAATATGCAAAGCAGATTGCAATTGATAACAATTGCTATAAAATGATGCTTTTAACAGGCTCAAAAAAGAGAGAAACTCACAGATTTTACCGCAAAAACGGTTATAACAGTATAGAAAAAACTGCATATATTCAAAGACTGTAACAGTAAATTTACCGTGTTGATTTAATAATACTTTTTGTGTATAATAAGTATATAAACTGCGAAAGGAGTAGTGTTTATGCCAACAAGAACAGATGTAGAAAATTCAATAAAAGAACTGCTTGTCCGCTACAATGCTGAATATGCGCTCCTTTTCGGTTCGTATGCAAGGAGAGAGGAAACGGAAGAGTCGGATATTGATGTTTTGGTTTGCGGCGGAGATAGCTTCAAAAAGTCAAATATCTTTGCCTTTGCAGAAGAATTAAGACAAATGACGGGAAAAAGTGTTGACGCTTTTGAAATTTGCGAGGTTGACCGTTCAACACAGTTTTATGACAGCGTTATAAAAGAGGGAATTAAGATAGCATGAAGACGAAATGAATGATTTTGTTGAGTCAATAAAACAATTAGTTTAATAGCATTTAAGAGCAGGTCATCGACCTGCTCTTTTTCTTATGTTTTAGTATGGTGCTGACAGTTGTTTTTATTTTGTTTGGCGACAACGGAGCTGTTTTAAATTATCCGACAAACATATAATAACAAAACATCTTTTGTGTGTCAATACAAAACTTCTGTTGTATGCTATTATTTTATAAAAGTAACATATTTAAGAGGTTGGTTTTATGGAATATTATAACAGAATGAGAAATATCAGGGAAGATAACGATATGACCCAGAAGGAAATAGCTTCACTTATGTCAATAAAACAGCAGCAGTACAGTGAATACGAAAGCGGAAAGCGACTTATACCTATAACGTATCTTAAACAGTTTTGCGAAATATTAAACGTATCGGCAGACTATATTCTTGGATTGCCGCAGGGTATGAATTATTTTGAACTGTAGGGTGAAAGAAAAATTATGAAAAAGGTTATTATCAGTGCTACGGTTGGTTTTGCGATTTTGACAGCGGTATTTTCTGCTTTGTATCTTAAATATGACATAACTGCTTTTGAATCCTTGGCAATAACCTTCGGCACAGTTTTATATCATTTTGTAATGAGGCTGACCGTGGGATTTATTGTACCGCACAGGTATCGCTACACAGACGAATTTTTCACGGAAAAGACCTTTGAAAAGCCTTTATATAACAGGCTTAAGGTTAAAAAATGGAAAAGATTTATGCCAAGCTATAACCCTGCTTCTTATTCAGTTAGGAACAATGAACTTGAACATATTGCAAATACAACCTGCAGAAATGAGGTTATCCACCTTGTAATATGTGTGCTTAGCTTTGTGCCGATTTTATTTTCAATTCCCTTTGGAGAAACGGCCGTGTTTGTCATAACATCTGTGCTTAGCTGTATGTTTGATATGATTTTTGTAATAATGCAAAGATATAACCGACCGAGAATTGTAAAATTAATAAACCGCAGAGCAAATAAAATCTTCTAATCTTTAGGAGATTTTTTATTTTATGTATTGACAAATGAATTTCGGTATGTTATATTTCAACTGTGATATGCGAGATATCACAGTTAGCTAACTGATTCTTAATGAAGGGAGAAGATATCTTGATATTTATTGATTATCACAGCCGAATGCCGATTTACGAACAGATAAAGGAACAGATTATTATGCTTATCAACACAGGAGTGTATAAGCCTGATGAACAGCTCCCGTCAATCAGGAGCCTTTCAAGTGAGCTTAACATAAATGTCAATACGATTAAGCGTGCCTTTGCGGAACTTGAGCATGACGGAATTACATATTCTGCTCAGGGCAGGGGAATTTTTGTTTCCCCGAACCCTTTAGGCAACGAAAAGGTTAAAAAATCAGCCCTTGAGGATATTAGGGCGGTTGTGTCCTCGGGAAAGGCAAAGGGAGTTACTGAAGAGGAGCTTCACACTCTTGTAAAAGAAATTTACGGCGAAGGTGACGGAAATGATTGAGGTTAAGAATATTACTAAAAAATTCGGCAATTTTACGGCGATTGAAGATATAAATTTCACAGTTGAGGAATCATCAATTTACGGACTTGTGGGATATAACGGTGCAGGTAAAACAACGCTTTTAAAGGTCTGCGCAGGTATTTATAAGCCGGAAAACGGTGCTGTTTTTGTTGATGATGAAAACGTTTATGATAACGGAAAAATCAGAGCAAACATGTTTTACGTTCCCGACGATTTGTATTTTCCTCCTGCGGCAAATCTTCTTAGAATGAAGAAGTTTTATAAAGGCTATTATCCGAATTTTTCCGATAAGGTCTTTGATAATATGGTTGATGCAATGGGGCTTGACCCGAAAAAGAGCATCAGCTCCTTTTCAAAGGGCATGCAAAGGCAGGCGGAGGTTGTGCTTGCTATGGCAACAAGACCTAAATATATGCTTCTTGACGAGGTTTTTGACGGCATTGACCCCCAGAAAAGAAATTTCTGTAAAAAGCTTTTTATTGAATATATGGCAGAAACAGGCTGTTCAATGATAATGAGCAGTCACAATCTTCAGGAGGTTGCAGACCTCTGCGACAGAGTTGCACTTATCGACGGTAAAAAGCTGAAAATGAATGTCAGCGTTGACGATATCAGCGGTGCTTACAGAAAATACATAATGATTTTTACGGAAAATATAGATAAATCCGTATTTGACGGAATACCGAATAAAGGGCTTAAGGTCGACGGTAAGCTGGCGACAATTATTGTTGCAAACGATTTTGACGAAAAACGTCTTCAGGCTCTTGGGCCTATTCATCTTGACAGCGTTAACCTTTCTTTTGAAGAGGTATTTTTGAATGAAATGGAGGATAAGGAATATGACATCACAAAAATCTTCAGCGAATAAAATTTCTGCATCCTTTGATTTTAAAAGAGCATTAAGGTCGCTTATTGTTCCGTCGATTGTATCATTTTTAGCGGCATCTTACTATTTCGTACTTTTGATTTACAACAGCTTTTATCAGCTTTATGACAGAACAGATCCTGCCGGCTTTGTTGAAAAAGTCAGAAAATATATAGCGCTTGGGCTTACATATACAGGCTATGAGCCCTTTATTTACAGCGGTAACATAACAAGTATTATTATCTGCCTGACAGCTATTTGCGTAGGTGTACTTTTTGCATTTGCGTCATACAGATTTTTGATGAAGAAAAAATGCGTAAATGTTTATCTGTCTTTGGGTGTTGATAGAAGAACTATTTTCAAAAATCGTACTGTTGCTTCAATGCTTCTTATGGCTGTTACAAGTGGCGTACCGATTATAATTGATATCATAATGAATATTCATTTTCTCGGTGATCCTGCCTATATAATTTCAAACGGCTTTTACGTTTTCATTGAATATTACACCTTTATGCTTGTGGGCTTTTCAATGATGTCAATAGCAATGCTGATTTGCAATAATGTGCTTGAAGGTCTTGTTTTCGGAGCAGGCTTTATTCTGAGCCCTACAGTCTTACTGGGAAGCCTTCATATGCTGTTTTCAGTATATTTAAGAGGCTATGGTTCAGAGTCGTTTTTCTCATCAGGCGTTAGCAGCGGACGCTCATTATTAAACCATATGTCGATATTTAACCCGATTTGCTTCGGCAAGCCCTTTGGTAACTATGGCTTAACGGTAAATGTGTTCAGCTTTACCTACAGAGGTGTTAAGCATACAGACGGCAGTGATGTTGCCTACGGTTCATACAACGGATACGGAAAAGAGGTTATACCATTTGAGTATATGCTTCCTGTAATAATCTGGCTTGCAGTATGCGCAGTATTTATCATTGTTGCAAGAAAATTATTCCTTGCAAGAAAAGCAGAAAACGCAGGAATGTACGGTGCTAATAATTTTGTAAATGTATTTATTGCATCTGAAATTTCAATTTTTGCATCTGCTGCTGTTATGTACCTTTTGGGTTACAGTCAGTTGAATGTTAAGCTAAACGGTATTCTGAATCTTGTTATAGGTGCGCTTGTATTTATAGCACTTTACTTTGTGATTTTAAGTATTGCAAAGAGAAAAATTAAGCAAAGCAAAAGGACTGTTATACCGTCTGCCGTAACTGCCTGCTTAATTTGTATAACTGTTGTAGTTCTTTCTGCGGGAGGCTTTGGATATTCCACAAGAGTTCCTGATTTTGAGGATGTTAAGTATGCCACAATAACCTCAAATGCTGTTGACGCTTCAGGTACTCAGTCATACAAATACTATGAAAATTATTACAACCCAAGTTCGGATATTATAAATTCATATTACGTTGCAAATTTTGCCCTCTTTACCGAGGAGGAGGATTTGCAAAAGCTTGCTGATGTCCATCGAGCATTAGCAGAGAAAACAGATAATATGAGAGGAAGTCAGGTAAGCGTAACATATGTTCTCAATGACGGCTCTATTATGAAAAGGACATATAATGATACTGATTATGATGCCTGCTATAATGTCCTTTCGCTTACAGATACAAATGCATACATAAATGAGCTTAAGTATCTTATGTCCTCTGAGGAGAAGTATAACTACAATGGAAATCTTTCAAAAATAAGCGATTATTCTTACGATTATGATTGCTTCTTCGCACTAAATGAAGACACAGCAAAGAATCTTTTCCATGAATGTGACGCAAAGCTCGTGTTACCTAACAAGGATATAAAGGCAATAGAAAATACTGATGCATTAAAGGATGCAATCCTTGCAGATAGAATTTCAATGACCTATGACCAAATCTATAAATCCGATGAAAAGCCGATAGCAAAAATTCTTTTCATTGATGATGATTGGGGAAAGGCAATGTACATAGATTATGACGATCCTCAGTATGCTAATGCCAATTCAAATACAATTTCCTTTAATCTTTATCCGTCAATGACTTATACGGTAAATTATCTTAAATCAACAGGAGAGTATGATTTAATCACTGAGGATAACTCTCTTGAAAAGTTCAGTATTTCATCAGCCAAGGTAATGAAATGCTCTGATGTAATTCATAAGGTTTCGGAAGAAAATTATATTCTCAGCGGATATGCGTCATATCTCTTTGAAGGCTCTGTGTTTGGTATTGCACTTGATGCAAAGCCACAAATTGAGGACTATTATAATCCTGCATCGTTTGTATTTGCAGATGCTGACAAATTTATGGATACTCAGCAGATAAAGACTCTTTCAGAGGTGTCAACCTCCTTTGGCTACTTTTCACCTGATGATTATATCGTGTACTTTGAAAATCCAAGCGGTGCAGGCTATACCGCACTTCTCAGAGCAGACAAAGCCCCCGAATTCATCAAATAAATTCGGGTTTGTAGGGATGTTGTTGTAAGAAATCACCGTAGGGGCGACCAGTGGTCGCCCGCATACAATCGGGCTTGCAGTGCAAGCCCCTACGAAAGTTTGTTCCCTCGGCACAGTGCGCATTGTGCGCGTGCCGACGTAACAGAGGGGATTATCA
>JBJFHZ010000068.1:0-11098 GCA_051894075.1 Eubacterium sp. | reverse complement strand
GCTGTATGGTGTATCAGGAGCAGGTAATGCAGATTTTCCGTGAGCTTGCAGGCTATTCCTACGGCAGAGCGGATATTGTCCGCCGTGCTATGAGCAAAAAGAAAATCGACGTTATGGAAAAGGAAAGGACAACCTTTATTGACGGCTGTGCAGAAAACGGTATTTCAAAATCAGAGGCTAACGCTATATTTGAGCAGATGTCGGATTTTGCAAAATATGCCTTTAATAAATCACACGCCGCCTGCTATGCCTTAGTGGCTTACAGAACGGCTTATCTTAAGTGCTATTATCCTGCCGAGTTTATGGCGGCACTTATGACATCTGTCCTTGACCAGTCAAACAAGATTGCAAGATATACCGCAGAATGTAAGCGCCTCGGTCTGCGTCTCGGACCGCCTGATATAAATAACTCAATGCAGGGCTTTACCGCCAACGGAAGAGTCATAAATTACGGCCTTTTGGGTATAAAAAACGTAGGAAGAGATTTTGTTGATGATATCGTTGAGGAAAGGAAAAACGGCAGCTTTACTGATTTAAAGGATTTCTGTATGCGAATGTCAGAGGGACATTTCAACAGGCGAGCCGTCGAAAGCCTTATCCGATGCGGTGCAATGGACTGCTTTGCAACAAACAGACGTCAGATGATGCAGGCGCTTCCCGTGCTTGTGTCAAGCATTGAGGATTACAGGCAGAATACAAGATACGGTCAGGTGGGCTTTTTTGAGCTCGGTCAGGAGGAAATGGGAATTGATTTTAATGTTCCCGACGTTGACGAATTTTCAAAAACAGAGCTTCTCAAAATGGAAAAGGAAATGACAGGGCTTTATCTTTCGGGACACCCTATGGATAAGTATGATGATATCTGTATGAAGCTTGGCTTTGCAAATACATCACAGCTGCTTGAGGCAGGTAAGGAGGCTATGTCCGCATATAAGGACAGAAGCGCTGTCAAGCTTTGCGGAATTGTCACCCATACTACACTTAAGCAGACAAGAAACGGTGACCCAATGGCGTTTGTCACCCTTGAGGATTTGTACGGCTCTATAGAAATTATCATATTCCCGAAAATGCTGGAAAAATATTCACAGCTTATTTATGATACGAGTATTATAACTGTGGCGGGAACCCTTTCACTTGAGGAGGAAAAGGACGCAAAAATAATTGCAAATGAAATTTCTCTGCCTCCCACCGAAAATGATATTAGTAATCAGTCAGACAGTCACAATAAAAAGAAAAAAAGAACAGGACTTTTTTTGAGATTTAAGAACGAAAGCGACAAAAATATTGCTCTTACAGAGAGGGTTACGGATATATTTGAGGGCAGTATTCCGCTTTATTACTACTTTACCGAAAGCGGTAAATATGAGCTTCAGCCGAGGGAAAAATTTGTTGAGGTGAATAACACGGAGCTGAAAGAGCTTAAAAGAATTTTAGGCGAGGAAAATGTGGCTTTTGTTAAATCGTTATGACAATACTTGACTTTTTACGTAAATATGGTAATATATTTAAAATGCGTTAAAAAAATAACAAGCTCTGTTCTTTGTTAAGAACGGCTTGTACGTATCAGTATAGGAGGACTGTATTATGAAAACTATTGCAGTATTAACAAGCGGCGGAGACGCCCCCGGAATGAATGCGGCTGTTCGTGCAGTTGTTCGTACAGCTTGTGAAAACGGTATTAAGGTTTATGGAGTTATCCGTGGCTATAACGGTCTTATTAATGGTGATTTTATTGAAATGAATCTCCGCACCGTATCAGACATTATCAACAGAGGCGGTACTATCCTTTATTCTGCACGTTCAGTTGAGTTTGCTACGGAGGAGGGTATGAGAAAGGCTATCCGTACCTGTCAGGAATGGGGTATTGAAGGCGTTGTTGTTATCGGCGGTGACGGCTCCTTCAGAGGCGCAAGAGACCTTTCGGAGAGAGGTATCCCCTGTGTAGGTATCCCCGGCACTATTGATAACGATATTGCTTGCTGTGATTATACTATCGGTTATGATACCTGCCTTAATACTATTATGGAAATGGTAGACCGTCTCCGTGATACTGCCGAGTCCCACGACAGATGTACCGTTGTTGAGGTTATGGGCAGAAGAGCAGGCTATCTTGCTCTTAACGCAGGTATTGCCTGCGGTGCAACCTCTATTCTTATCCCTGAGGTTGATTTTGATATTCAGAAGCATATTATTGAGCGTATGGAAAAGACTCAGCGTACAGGTAAAAAGCATTTCATCATCATCGTAGCAGAGGGCACAGGAATTGATGTTGAAGAGCTTTCAAAGGAAATTCAGGCAAAGACAGGTGTAGAGTCACGTTCAATCGTTCTCGGTCACGTTCAGAGAGGCGGCTGTCCTACAGTTAAGGACAGAGTTATGGCTACACGTATGGGTAATTATGCCGTTAAGCTTCTTATGGATAATATCGGCAACCGTGTTGTTGCCGCTCAGAAGGAGGACGTTGTTGATTTCGACATCTTCGAGGCACTCAATATGACAAAGACTATTGATATGAACCTTTATAACGTTGCTCATGAGGTTTCAATCTAAATAAGAAATTCTTCTCGATTTAGTTTGTTTTGTCAAAAAATAACATATTTTTTTAAGGACATCTTCGGTGATGTCCTTATTTTTTTGTCAATACTATAATCGGTGATTTGATGAAAAAATTTATTCGTATTTTTGACTCTGTTTTGGCAGTGCTGGTTTCGGTGATATATTGCTTTGTTGCTGTGGGAAATGTGCTTTTGCCCGACAGAATTGTTACTTATTCCCCGTCAGATGTCAGCTACAATAACATATATTCTCTGAAAAGCTCCGATTATGAAAAAGTAGATTATCAGAATAATAAAAGAGTATCAACCTATAAAAGCGATATAACTCTTTTCGGAATTATTCCCGTAAAGGAAGCAGATATTTCCGTTCAGCAGAAGAAAAAGGTATACGTCAGCGGTGAAAGCTTCGGCATAAAGCTTTATACAGACGGAGTTATAGTTGTCGGAACAAAGGATGTAGACACAGCAAACGGCACCTGTAATCCAGCTAAAGAGGCAGGCATTGAAAAGGGAGATATTATAATTGAAATAAACGGCGAGAAAATGGCTTCAGCTTCCCAGGTAGAAAACATTCTAAATGATAATAACGGCAAATCATATAAGATAAAGGTTAAACGAAATTCAAATTATAAAGTATTTACTGTTGAGCCTGTGTTTTCTCCGTCACAGGGTTGTTATAAGGTTGGCTTGTGGGTAAGAGATTCTACTGCAGGGATAGGCACCATAACCTTCTTTAACCCTGAAAATCAAACGGTTGCGGCTCTGGGCCATCCCATAACTGATGTGGATACAAACGAGATTATGCCCATACTCGACGGCGAAGCGGTCAAAGCAAATGTAACAAAGCTTTATAAAAGCAAGGCAGGTGAAGCAGGGTCCCTGTGCTGTGATTTTACAAATGAAACAATAGGCACGTTAACCGAAAACACCCAAAACGGAATTTACGGCAAATACGAATGTGAGGTTAATAAGAGCCTTGTGTATGAGGTTGCGTCACCTCAAGAGGTAGAAAGAGGACAGGCTCAGATTATATGCACCGTTGACGGCGACGGACCTAAGCTTTACACAGTTGAAATTACAAGGGTATCATATCGGGAAAATAACAGCGGTAAAAATATGGTGGTAAAGGTGGTTGATGATGAGCTTTTGAAGAAAACAGGCGGAATAGTTCAGGGTATGAGCGGTTCCCCCATAATTCAAAACGGCAAGCTTGTGGGCGCATTAACCCATGTAATTGTAGATAATCCTCAAAAGGGCTATGCAATTTTTGCTCAAAGTATGGTTGAGGAGTCGGAAAATGTCGCATAATAAATAATAAAAAAGCTTAGGGTACCCTAATTGTTTTTATTTGTGAAAAATGATAAATCAAATGGGAGTATTTTGTTAAATATAACGAAATGTGAAAATAAATCATAAAAAATAGTGAAAAAGTATTGCAATTTGTTTTCACAAATGGTAATATATGGTAGTAACAAATAAGGAGGTTTCACAATGAAAAATAATTTAAAGGTGCTTGTTGCGGACAGCGAGTCACAATTTGGAAAGGATTGTCAAAGGGAGCTTAAAAAGCTTGATTTTGATGTTGTTATGACGAAAAAGGACGGCTCCGCCGTTATATCTGCTCTTGAATCACAGCATATTGATGTGGTACTTATGGACGTCTTTATGGCAAACGAGGATGCCGTTGATGTGCTGGAATTTATAAATTCCTCTGCGGCTGAAAAACCGCTGGCTGTCGTTATTTCTTCAGTAGACAGTCAGGACTTTGAAAATCAGATGATTGACGCAGGAGCCGATTATTACTTTATAAAGCCTGTAAATCCTCAAAGCGTAGCTAAACGTATAAGCCGACTGTCCTCTTGGAAAAGCGAGGTTAAGAAAAGGTCTCAGCCGCTTTATACCGACAGCGATATGGATATCGTAATTTCCGATATTATGCGTCAGATAGGTGTGCCTGCTCATATCAAGGGCTATATGTATTTGAGAACTGCTATAAAGCTTTGCGTAAATGACAGTGAAATGCTTGGCTCTGTTACAAAAATTCTTTATCCAACCGTAGCAAAGCAATACAATACAACCTCTTCAAGAGTTGAAAGAGCAATCCGCCACGCTATCGAGGTAGCTTGGGACCGAGGAGATGTAGATGTTCTTTCCTCATATTTCGGCTATACAATTCAGTCCCAAAGAGGCAAGCCCACAAATTCCGAATTCATCGCAATGATTGCCGATAAATTAAAATTATCTATGCGTACAAGTGCATAAAAAATGAAAGCTGTTCTGAAAAGGACAGCTTTTTCTCATATTTCTTTATTTTGATTAATATATTTTATTATTTGAAATGGGGGTTATATTGTGATATTTGTAAACTATAATAGGCAAAAAGCGGTTGAATATGCTGAAAAATGGTATAACAAGCGAAACAGCGCCTACTATAATTTTGACGGTGTTGGAGGAGACTGCACAAATTTTGCCTCCCAGTGCCTATTTGCAGGAGCAGGTGTTATGAATTACCGCCGTGACGTAGGCTGGTATTATATTTCACCTGATGACAGGGCGGCGGCTTGGTCTGCTTCGCCTTATCTTATTAAGTTTTTGCTTAACAATACAGCAGAGGGACCTTTTGGTGAGCTTCGGGAATTACATAGGCTTGAAATAGGAGATTTAATATTTTTAAATAATTCAGCTGAGTATTACCATACACTTGTGGTAACGGGCTTCAGTGCAGGTGTGCCTCTTATTACGGCTCATACAGATGACTCTTATATGAGAAATCTCAATACATATTACTATGATTTTGCGTCGGGCGTTCATATACTCGGTGCACGCAGATATTAAAATTTATTTATCAAAAAAATTATATAATCTATATATTGTGGTGTGAGCAGATATTCACTTGCTTATATCACAATATTTTTTGTTGTGCAAAATTCACGAATTTTCCGTTAAAAGTTTGTAAAAATTAACAATAAAAAAATTTCAGAAAAATATCAAAAAAACGCTTGACAAGTACCACCTTATATTATATAATAGGCAAGCGTGTGAAAGGGCGTATTATATATTAATATATAAACACCATGTTCACCGAAGATATGCGATGATGTATGAGGTTGCGTCTTAACCCAGGCGGTAATTCATACGGAGTATGTCCGATTTTAAACCGGGCGAAAAGAAGATGATTCTTGTCATCTGAACCGATAGGAAACCACTGAGCCTGCGGCTTGCGAACGCAGATGCTGTGTGTACACTTTCTATGCCCGAATGAAATTCTCATTCGGTTTTATTTAAGGAGAGGGTTGAAACACACGGACACGTGGTAAGAAATCGGTACTCGCACCATAATTTTTCAGGAGGAAATAAAATGGCAGCAAGTAAAGTCAAGATTCGAATCAGACTCAAGGGCTATGACCACAGCCTTGTTGATCAGGCAGCTGAAAAGATTGTTGATACAGCCAAGAGAACAGGCGCTCAGGTAAGCGGTCCTATTCCGCTTCCCACAGAAGTTGAGAAAATCACAATCCTCAGAGCCGTTCACAAGTATAAGGACAGCCGTGAGCAGTTCGAGCAGAGAACACACAAAAGACTCATCGACATTCTCAGACCTTCAAACAAAACAGTTGAAGCTTTGACAAGTCTTGAGCTCCCGGCAGGCGTAGAGATCGAAATTAAGCTCTAATCGTTGCCGAGGTCATGTTGGAGTGAAATCCAACCAATAACCAAAAGGAGGAAATAAAAATGAAGAAAGGTCTTATCGGTAAGAAGGTAGGTATGACCCAGATCTTTGACGAAAACGGAAAAGTAATTCCCGTAACAGTAGTTGAAGCAGGTCCCTGCACAGTAACTCAGATTAAGACAGTGGAGAACGACGGCTATCAGGCAATTCAGGTTGGCTTCGGTGATGTTAAGGTATCACGTGTTAATAAGCCTATGAAGGGTCACTTTGATAAGGCAGACGTAGCTCCCAAGAAAACACTTAAGGAATTCCGTCTTGAAAGCATCGACGGTATTGAGGTTGGCAGCATCCTCAAGGCTGACACATTTGAGGTCGGCGAAACAGTTGATGTTAAAGGAACAAGCAAGGGTCACGGAACAGCAGGCGCAATTAAGCGTTGGAACTTCTCCAGACTCAGAATGACACACGGTACAGGTCCTAACCACCGTCACGCAGGTTCACTCGGTGCTTGTTCAAGCCCTTCAAGAGTATTCAAGGGTAAGAAGATGGCAGGTCACTACGGTCACGAAACAGTAACAGTTCAGAACCTCAAGGTTGCAAAGGTTGACGCAGAAAACAATCTTATCGCAATCAAGGGTGCTATCCCCGGTCCAAAGGGTGGAATTGTTGTTATCGCAGACGCAGTTAAAGCTTAACGAAAGGAGAGATTAAAATGGCACAGGTTCAGGTTTATAACCAGGAAGGTAAGAAAACTTCTAAATTAGAACTTGCAGATTCAGTTTTCGGCATCGAGCCAAACGAAAATGCAATGCATCTTGCAGTTGTTAGCTATCTTGCTAATCAACGTCAGGGCACACAGTCAACTCTCACTCGTTCAGAAGTAAGCGGTGGCGGTGCAAAGCCTTGGAGACAGAAGGGTACAGGTCGTGCTCGTCAGGGTTCAACAAGAAGCCCTCAGTGGACACACGGCGGTATCGCACTCGGTCCAAAGCCGAGAACATACAAGGTTAACCTTAATAAGAAGGTTAAGAGACTCGCTATGAAGTCAGCTCTTTCAACAAAGGTTGCTGCAGGCGAGATGATGGTTGTCAATAAAGTTGAGCTTGATGAAATCAAGACAAAGTCAATGGTTGAAATGCTTGCAAAGCTTAAGGCAGCTAAGAAGACACTTATCGTTACAAACGAAGTTGACGAGAAGATTTACAAGAGTGCCCGTAACATTGAAGGCGTTAAGGTTGTTACAGCAAACACAATTTGTGTTTATGACATTCTCAACTGCGACTCATTCATTGTTCTTAAGGACGCTGCAAAGAAGATTGAGGAGGTATATGCATAATGAGAGCTGCTCAGGATATTATTCTTAAGCCTGTAATCACTGAGGAATCAATGATGGGCATTATGACAAAAAAATATACCTTCAAGGTTGCAAAGGATGCAAACAAGGTAGAGATTGCTAAGGCTATCGAAGAGGTTTTCCCGGGCACAAAGGTTGCTAAGGTAAACACAATGAATGTTCGTGGCCAGAAGCGTCGTCAGGGCGTAAACGTTGGCTATACTCCTTCTTGGAAGAAGGCAATCGTTACTCTGACAGAGGACTCAAAGGAGATTGAGTTCTTCAACGATATGATGTAATCGCATCTGTCCTATATAATATAGTATAGAAAAAAGCAACGAAAGTATTTCGGATGATGAGGTATGAAAGGTGCCATCCTTTCGCAAAGTTATCCGGAAAGGAGATAAAATAATGGCAATAAAGAATTATAAGCCTACCACTCCTTCAAGAAGGAATATGTCGGTAACTGATTATTCTTCTATCTCAAAGGTTGCTCCTGAGAAATCTCTTCTTGAGCCTCTCAATAAGAAATCAGGTCGTAACTCCTACGGAAGAATCACAGTTCGTCATCGTGGCGGCGGAAACAGAAGAAAATATCGTGTAATCGATTTCAAGAGAAACAAGATTGATATGCCTGCAACTGTTCTTACTATTGAATATGACCCGAACAGAAGCGCTCATATCGCTCTTATTCAGTATGAAGACGGTGTAAAGAGCTACATCATTGCTCCCGAAGGTCTTAAGGTAGGCAGCACAGTAATGTCAGGTCCTAACGCAGATATCGTAGCAGGTAATGCTCTTGCACTTAAGGATATGCCTGTTGGTACTATCGTACACAATGTAGAGCTTTATCCCGGAAACGGTGCTCAACTTGCTCGTTCAGCAGGTAACAGCGCACAGCTTATGGCTCTTGAGGGAGCATATGCACTTCTCAGACTCCCATCAGGTGAGCTTCGCAACGTACCGAGAGATTGTATGGCTACAGTCGGTGTTGTTGGTAACACAGACCACGCTAATGTAAAAATCGGTAAAGCAGGCCGTAAGCGCAATATGGGCTGGAGACCTACAGTTCGTGGTTCTGTTATGAACCCGAATGACCACCCACACGGCGGTGGTGAAGGTAAGTCACCAATCGGTCGTCCCGGTCCTTGCACACCTTGGGGCAAGCCTGCTCTTGGTTACAAGACACGTAACAAGAAGAAGGCTTCAAACAAAATGATAGTTCGCCGTCGTAACGGTAAATAAGAAGAAAGGAGAAGATTAACTAATGAGTAGAAGCACTAAGAAAGGCGCTTATGTTGAAGACAGCCTTTATAAGAAAGTAGAAGCTCTTAACGCTTCAGGTGACAAGCAGGTTATCAAAACCTGGTCAAGAAGTTCAACAATCTTCCCTGAATTCGTAGGACACACATTTGCTGTTCATGACGGAAGAAAGCATGTTCCTGTATATGTTACAGAGGATATGGTTGGACATAAGCTCGGTGAATTTGCACCGACAAGAACATTCAGAGGCCACGCAGGCTCAAAGACATCTAAGTAATCGAAAGGAGATTTATTATGGAAGCAACAGCAAAAGCAACCTACGTCCGTATCTCTCCTAGAAAGGTGCAGATTGTTCTTGATCTTATCAGAAATCAGCCTGCTGACAAGGCTATGGCTATTCTTCAGTACACACCGAAAGCTGCTTGCGAGCCTGTTATGAAGGTTCTCAAATCAGCAATGGCAAACGCTGAGAACAACAACAATATGGACGTATCAAGATTAGTAGTAAGCTACTGCAATGCAACTGCAGGTCCTACTCTTAAGAGAATTCAGGCAAGAGCACAGGGCAGAGCTTACAGAATTAATAAGAGAACATCACACATCACCATTACCGTTAAGGAAATGGAAGACTAAGCGAGGAGGAAAAGTTAAATGGGACAGAAATGTAATCCAACCGGTTTAAGAATCGGCGTTATTAAAAACTGGGACTCTCGCTGGTATGCTAAGAAGGGTGAGTTCGGCGATACACTTGTAGAGGACTACAATCTTCGTAATTACCTTCTTAAGACACTTTACGGTGCAGGTGTTCCTAAAGTAGAAATCGAAAGAGACGCTAAGAGAGTAAGAATCAACATCCACTGTGCAAAGCCGGGTATGGTTATCGGTAAGCAGGGTGCTGAAATCGAAAAGCTCAAGGCTATCTGCGCAAAGAAGCTCGGCAAGGACGCTAACGAGGTTTTCATTAACATCGTTGAGATTAAGCAGCCGGACCTCAATGCAACACTCGTAGCACAGAGCATTGCTCAGCAGCTTGAAAGACGTGTAAGCTTCAGAAGAGCTGTAAAGGGTGCTATCAGAAACACAATGAGACTTGGTGCACGTGGTATCAAGGTTATGGTTTCGGGAAGAATCGGCGGCGCTGAAATTGCTCGTTCGGAAACCTATAAAGAGGGTACAATTCCTCTTCAGACAATCCGTGCAGACATTGATTACGGCTTCGCAGAAGCAAACACAACCTATGGTAAAATCGGTGTAAAGACTTGGATTTATCAGGGCGAGGTTCTTCGTGAATCACGTAATAAGAAAAGAAGCAATCGTAGGGAAGGGGGAAGAAAATAATGCTCTTACCTAAGCGTGTAAAACACAGAAAGCAGCACAGAGGCAGAATGACCGGTGTTGCAACAAGAGGTAATAAGGTAACTTACGGTGAGTATGGTCTTCAGACTACTGAGCCGGCTTGGATTACAGCAGCTCAGATTGAGGCTGCCCGTATCGCAATGACACGTTACACAAAGCGTGGCGGTAAGGTATGGATTAAGATTTTCCCCGATAAGCCTATTACAGCAAGACCTGCCGATACTCGTATGGGTAAAGGTAAAGGTAACGTTGACTACTGGGTAGCAGTAGTAAAGCCGGGCAGAGTAATGTTCGAGCTTGGCGGTGTTGACGAGGCAACAGCTCGTGAGGCTATGCGTCTTGCCGCAAACAAGCTTCCTGTAAAGTGTAAGTTTGTTAAGAAAGAAGAAGAGGGAGGCGAGCAGTAATGAAAGCATCAGAAATCAAGGCTCTTTCAGCAGAACAGAGAACAAAGAAGCTTGCAGAACTTAAAGAAGAGCTTTTCAACCTTCATTTCCAGCAGGCTATCAATCAGCTCGACAACCCTATGAGAATTAAAGCAGTCAAGAAAGATATCGCTCGCATCAAAACAGTTGAGAGAGAAATCGAACTTGAAAATGCTAATTCTTAAGAAGGAGGTAACTGAATAATGGAAAGAAACCTCAGAAAAACAAGAGTAGGTGTTGTAAGCAGTGACAAGATGGACAAAACAGTCGTTGTTACTATCAAGGACAAGGTTCGTCATCCGCTTTACAACAAGATTGTTAACCGTACTGTAAAGTACAAGGCACACGACGAAAACAACGAATGCGGTGTTGGTGACAAGGTTCTCATTATGGAATGTCGTCCATACAGCAAGGATAAGAGATGGCGTGTGGTTGAAATCGTTGAGAAAGCTAAATAATCGTTACGATTTACAGCTTTTTTATAATTTAGTCAATT
>JBJFHZ010000067.1:0-48232 GCA_051894075.1 Eubacterium sp. | reverse complement strand
CGAAAGTTTCTTACATTTAGACAGGTAAAATTAGGTTTTATCGAGATAAAATCATTAAACCTATTTGGTTCCCTTGTTAAAGGGAGCTGGATGCGAACTTTGTTCGCAGACTGAGGGATTGTTACAACCCCTCCGAGTTGCCTTACGGCAACCCACCTCCCCTTGCACAGGGGAGGCTCAATTCGGTTAAATAAACCCGAACTTGAACATTAGGTGTATGTCCGAGCATTACAATACAACCGTTTGTTTCCCAAGGAGAAGATATGGAAATAAAGCCTTTTGAAGAAAAATATATTGATGATGTTTATGAAATAGAAAAGGTCTGCTTTTCTAAACCTTGGTCAAGGTCGGACCTTGCAAAACAGCTTGACCTTGAAACGTCTCATTTTCTTGTTGCCGACATTGATGGGAAAGCTGTTGGCTATATGGGGCTTCAGATTTTTTCAGGTGAGGGATACGTTACAAACGTTGCTGTTTTGCCCGAGTACAGAGGTCAGGGGATAGCACTTGCGCTTATTAACGAACATATGAAAAACAAAATGGATTTTATCACCTTGGAGGTACGAGAAAACAATATCCCTGCTATACGCTTGTATGAAAAAGCAGGCTTTGAAAATATGGGCATCCGCCCGAAATTCTATTCAAGCCCCACTGAAAACGCAATTATTATGACTAAATACTTTACGGAGGAAAAATGAAAATTTTAGGAATTGAGTCCTCCTGTGACGAAACTGCTGCGGCAGTTGTTGAGGACGGACGAAGGGTATTATCAAATGTTATAGCATCTTCTTTAGAGGAGCATAAATTATACGGTGGCGTTGTGCCCGAAATTGCATCACGCCGTCACGCAGAGGCAATAAGCGGTGTTGTCAGAGAGGCTCTGGAGCAGGCAGGCTGTACCCTTGATGATATCGAGGCAATTGCAGTTACATACGCACCGGGGCTTATAGGCGCGTTGCTTGTTGGCGTTAATTTTGCAAAGGGACTTGCTTTTTCATCAGGCAAGCCTCTTGTTCCTGTTCATCATTTAAGAGGTCATATTGCCTCAAACTATATCTCAAATGATGTTGAGCCACCCTTTTTGTGCCTTGTTGTCAGCGGAGGACATTCTCATATTGTAGCAGTAAATTCTTATACGGATTTTGAAATTATCGGAAAAACCCGTGATGATGCCGCAGGAGAGGCTCTTGACAAGGCAGGCAGGACAATGGGACTGCCCTACCCCGGCGGTATCAGCATTGATAAAATCAGCAAAGAGGGAAATGAAAACGCATATAAATTCCCTCATCCAAAGGTTACGGGAAGTCCCTATGACTTTTCCTTCAGCGGACTTAAAACCGCAGTTATAAACACAGTTCATAATGCTCAGCAAAAGGGAGAAGAAATAATTATTCCCGATTTGGCAGCTTCATTTCAGAAGGGAGTTGTTGACTGTCTGATTTCAAACTGTGAAAAGGTTATAGTTGATAAAAACTTCAAAAAATTTGTAATAGCAGGGGGAGTTTCTGCCAATTCTAAATTAAGAGACGAGGCAAATAAGATGTGCAAACGTCACGGTGTTAAGCTATATCTTCCCGAGCTTAAATACTGCGGTGACAACGCCGCAATGATAGCATCTCAAGGCTATTACGAATACATTGCAGGGGCAAGAGCAGATGAGAGTTTAAATGCCTATGCAACAAAGCCTATTGATGAATAATACAAAACAGTTTAATCTTAGATTGTCTTATTGTGACATTTTAATGAATTTTTAGCGCTTCTATTGAATTTTCGGCATTTTTTGGTATAATAAAACGCAATAGAAAATTTTTTAAATTTACAAACTATTTAAAGGAGAATACTATATGGAAACAAATCTTACTTCCAACAAGTCGCTTCTCGCTTGGCTTGACGAAAAGGTTGAGCTTCTCAAGCCGTCAAACATCGTATGGATTGACGGTTCAAAGGAGCAGATTGATGCTCTTAAGGCTGAGGCTGTTGAAACAGGCGAAATGATTAAGCTTAACGATGAGCTTCTTCCCGACTGCTACCTTCACAGAACTGCGGAAAACGACGTTGCACGTGTTGAGGACAGAACTCTTATCTGTACCAAGAACGAAAAGGACGCAGGTCCTACTAACCACTGGATGGACCCTGAAAAGTGCTACAAGATGCTTTATGACATCGCAGCAGGCTCATATCAGGGCAGAACAATGTATATCATCCCTTATTCAATGGGTCCTGTAGGTTCACCTTTCTCAAAAATCGGTATTGAGATTACAGACTCAATCTACGTTGTTCTTAATATGAATATTATGACAAGAGTAGGCAAGGCTGTACTTGACTGCCTCGGTGATTCAGATGACTGGGTACGCGGTATGCACTGCAAGTGTGACGTAGACCCAGAGAAGAGATGGATTTGCCAGTTCCCTGAGGACAACACAATTATCTCTGTAAACTCGGCATACGGCGGAAACGTTCTTCTCGGTAAGAAATGCTTTGCTCTTCGTATTGCTTCTTATCTCGGTAAGAACGAGGGCTGGCAGGCTGAGCATATGCTTATCCTCGGTCTTCAGAAGCCATCAGGCGAAATCAAATATATCTGCGCTGCATTCCCGTCTGCCTGCGGTAAGACAAACCTTGCAATGCTTATTCCTCCTGAGGGATATCAGAAGAAGGGCTACAAGGTATGGTGCGTAGGTGACGATATTTCTTGGATTAGAAAAGGTCCTGACGGACGTCTTTATGCTATCAATCCCGAAAACGGCTTCTTCGGCGTTGCTCCGGGTACAAATATGAAGTCTAACCCCAATGCTCTTAAATCAACAATGCAGGGTACAATCTTCACAAACGTTTGTCATAACCTTGACAATAACACAGTATGGTGGGAGGGTCTTGACAAGAATCCGCCTACAAATGCTATTGACTGGAAGGGTAATCCTTGGAACGGTCAGGAAAGCGAAGAAAAGGGTGCTCATCCAAACTCAAGATTTACCGCTCCTGCAAAGAACTGTCCTTGCATTTCTTCAGAATTTGAAAATCCGCAGGGCGTTCCGATTTCTGCTATCGTATTCGGCGGCAGAAGAGCTAAGCTCACTCCGCTTGTATATCAGTCAAAGGATTGGAACCACGGTGTATTCGTTGGCTCAATTATGGGCTCTGAAACAACTGCTGCTGCAACCGGTGCAGTAGGTGTTGTAAGACGTGACCCGATGGCTATGCTTCCTTTCTGCGGCTACAATATGGGCGACTATTGGAAGCACTGGATTGAAATCGGTGAAACTCTTGATCCTGACAAGGCTCCTAAGATTTTCAACGTAAACTGGTTCCGTAAGGATGATGAGGGTAACTTCCTGTGGCCCGGCTTCGGCGATAACCTTCGTGTACTTGACTGGATTATCGACCGTTGCGACGGTAAGGTTGACGCTCAGGAAACAGCTATCGGCTATCTTCCATATGCTAAGGACATCAACCTTGAGGGCCTTGATATGACAGAGGCTGACCTTGACAAGATTCTTGACGTTGACAAGGATGCTTGGGAGGAAGAGCTTAAGGGTGTTGAAGAGCTCTATGCTAAATTCGGCGATACTCTTCCGGAGGAGCTTTCAGATATTCTCAACGAGGTTAAGTCAAACCTTGAGAAATAATTAACACGAATAGTAAAAGCAGGCAGTAAATTTACTGTCTGCTTTTTGTTATCGGCATATGATAAAGAGAGGTGAAATAATGGAAAATAACAGATATCCCTTTGTCAATCTGCCACTGCCATATGATTATTACGCTTTGGAGCCATTTATTGATGAAAAGACTATGCACCTGCACCACGACAGACATCTGCAGGCGTATATTGATAATCTTAACAAGGTTGTTTCAAGATACCCCTTTCTTCAAGGGCTTACTCTTGAACAGCTTGCCTGCGGGAATTTTAATATTCCTACCGAGGATAAAAGGGCTGTTAAAAATAATGCTGGCGGAGTTTTTAACCACCGATTTTTCTTTAGCGGTATGACACCCGAAGGGACTGCTCCACGGGGCAGGCTTTTAAAGGCGATTGAAAAGCAATTCGGCAGTCTTGATGCATTTGAAAAGGAATTTAAAAAATCTGCAATGTCTGTTTTCGGCTCGGGCTATGCGTGGCTGACGGAATGCGGCGGAAATTTAAAAATCATGACAACAGCAAATCAGAATACGCCTCTATGCATTAGAAAAAAGCCCATACTTACCATAGATGTTTGGGAGCATGCATATTATCTAAAGCATTATAATCTGCGAGCAGATTATATTGAGGATTGGTTTAATGTAATGGACTGGGACTTTGCAGAGAAGAACTATAATATGTAAAATTATGTCTTTTTCCGTTATGCCGTGAATTGTCAGATTCACAGTGAAGCCTTGCCTAAAATACTAATTTCTAAAACAAAAAAGACACCGCAGAGGTGTCTTTTTGTTTAGTATTTAACAGGGCTTGAAGCGAGGTATTTATTAACCATAAGTGCTACCTTGAAAACGATGGCATCGTCAAATTCTCTCAAATCAAGACCGGTAAGCTTTTTAATTTTTTCAAGTCTGTAAACAAGAGTATTTCTGTGAACAAAAAGCTTTCTTGAGGTTTCGGAAACATTAAGGTTATTTTCAAAAAACTTCTGAATGGTAAACAGTGTTTCCTGATCAAGAGAATCTATTGAGCCTCTTTTGAACACTTCCTTAAGGAACATATCGCAAAGAGTAGTAGGAAGCTGATAAATAAGTCTCGCAATACCGAGATTTTCATAGCTGATAATAGTTTTTTCAGTATCAAAAACCTTACCGACCTCAAGGGCAACCTGTGCCTCTTTAAAGGAATGTGCAAGCTCCTTAATACCGGTAACACAGGTACCGATACCGATTACTGCATTGAAATAGAACTCAGAAAGAAGAGTGTCGTTGATAGAACGAGCAAGCTTCTCCAAATCCTTTGTATCAACATTAGGTCTTACCTCTTTAACAAGAGCAATATCGCTCTCATTAACGTTTATAACAAAATCCTTACTCTTATCAGGGAAGAAATTCTGAATAATATCAAATACGGAAATTTCCGTTTCCTGAGTTACACGAATAAGAAATACTACTCTTGTGGCGTCGTTATTAAAATGAAGCTCCCTTGATTTTAAATAAATATCACCGGGAAGGATATTATCAAGAATAACGTTCTTAACAAAATTTGAACGGTCGAATTTTTCATCATTATTCTGCTTAATCTGGTCCATTGCAACTGCAATAATCTGAGAATAACGACGGCTAAGCTCGTCAGTACCGTCTACGAAAACCGCATACTCGGGACGAACAAGCACATCAAAGGTTGTATATGTTGAATTATCAACACAGGTTTGGGCATTATTGAATACACCTGCGGAGATAACACCCTTGCGTACCTCACCGATAATGCCGAGTTCGCTGCAGGCAATGACTGTACCGCTTTCATCAACTACGCCGATAGTGCGGTCAATCGCATCTCTCATTTGATTGACTATTCCCTGAAATAATCTGTTTGGCATACTATTCACCTCTCGAGATGGGCACTTTGCACAAAGAAATATTGCACAAAAAGAAAGCACCCCTATTGGCAATATTATACAAGAGCTTTCACCAATTTGCAACCTTTTTTACAAAAAAAATTATTTTTTTTGTGCTACTTGCATAAACCAAATTTTAAGCATTCTAAAAAGCACAACATATTGTTAGTCAATATTGTCAAATGTATATTTCTTGTTATTCTTCCCCTGTAATTATTTTTAATTCCTCGTCTGTCAAATATCTGCATTCCCCATCCTTAAGGGAATCATCAAGGAAAAGATTGCCCATTTTTATGCGCTTAAGCTCAACAACGGTAATTGAATGCTTTTTAAACATTCTTTTAATCTGATGATACATACCCTGCTTTATTTTAACGACTGCTTTTGTAAAATCGCCGTTCAAAGCTTCTATATGGGCAGGCATACAAACGGCGTCCTTTAGCTCAATTCCCTTTTCAAAATCAGCCACAACTTTATCGTCAAAGGGCTTGTCCAAATGGGCAATATATGTTTTTTCAATATGATTTTTAGGACTTAAAATTCTGTGAGCAAAATCTCCGTCATCGGTAATAAGCATAAAGCCTGTTGTGTCCTTGTCAAGCCTGCCGGCAGGGAAAAGATTTTTTCTTTTCATTTCGCTTGGAAGAATGTCAACAACTGTTAGGTCACTTTCCCCCTCTGATGCAGAAATTACTCCCTTTGGCTTATTCATCATTATATAGACAAATTTGTTATATTCAATTTTTTCGTCACCGCAAAAAATACCGTCACAATTTTCGTCAAACTTTTCCTTAGGACTTTTTACCGTTTTTCCGTTTACGGTTATTTTCCCGTGTTTGATAAGCTGTGATGCGTCCTTTCTGGAGATGTTTTTTGCAGAAGAAATTATCTTGTCAATTCTTTCCATATTATATTTACTGACCGTTGAAGCCTACGAGAAAGCCGTTTTCGGCAGAGGTATTGCAAATATCACCGCCGATAAGTATGCCGTCGCACACCAGCATATCAGCAACAATGCCTTCACTTTCTCCCTTATAATTTGTAATCTTATATGTGTAAAGTGTTACCTTTCTTCCCTTGTAATCCGAAAGGTCAAAGCCCTGATTTTTCTGTACCTCGTTATAATCAATATACACATCGTTCCAACGCTCAGGCACAGTAATCTCCTTTGTTTCAAAATCCTTGTCCGTCTCCCAGCCAAAGGAGGATAAATAATCACGTCTTTGAGTATCTGTAGAAGCACTGACAGACGCAGAGACACTTTCCGCCTTGTCTGTATGATTAGACACAAAGGTCAGGAGAATAACAATAACTCCCGTAACGGCAAGAATTATTCCGAAAATTGTTTTTGGCTTCAGCTTAAATGTAAGCATTTTCATAAAAATCACCTACAGAATATTATGAAGCCCAAAACAAAAATATCACACCATATATTCTTTTATTTCGTCAAGGAACATTATATCCGACGTAGCATCAAGGAGCAGCCCGTCGGCAGTATATTCCTCGCTGTGAATTATACCGTCTTTTCTTATCTTTGCCGCAACAGAGCCCTTGTCAAAGGGTATCAAAAGCTTAACTCTTTTTCTTGTCTGGGGGAGAGATTTTTCAATGGCTGACAGCAGGTCATCAAGACCCTCACCCGTTTTTGCACTTATCCTTACGCAGTTTTCGCCGTCACCGAAGGGATATGTGATATCAGACAGATTTTCGGCAATATCGCACTTATTAAATACATTTATAACGGGGACGTCAACAACACCGCCCTCAAACAGAGACTCAAGAATATCATAGGTGGTTTTTATATGATTATGACATTCGGGGCTGGAGGCATCACAGACATTTAAAATCAAATCCGCATAGGTAGCCTCCTCAAGAGTTGAACGAAAGGCGTCTACAAGCTGGTGCGGAAGCCTGCTGATAAAGCCTACGGTATCAACAAGCATTATCTGCTGACCGTTTGGAAGTACAAGCTTTCTTGCAGTAGGGTCAAGGGTTGCAAAAAGCTTATCCTCCTGCAAAACTCCTGCATCTGTGAGAGCATTAAGCAGGGTTGATTTTCCTGCGTTTGTATAGCCTACTATGGCAACTGCAACGGCACCGTTTTTCTTTCTCCTTTTATGCTGCATTTCACGGCGCCTTTCAACGCAGTCAAGCTCCTGCCTGATATACTGTATTCTTCGTCTGATATGACGTTTATCTGTTTCAAGCTTAGTTTCACCGGGGCCTCTTGTGCCTATTCCGCCGCCAAGCCTTGAAAGACTTGTGCCCTTACCTGTCAGACGTGGTAGAGAGTATTTAAGCTGTGCAAGCTCAACCTGAAGCTTACCCTCCTTTGACCTTGCCCTACCTGCAAAAATATCAAGGATAAGTGTAGTTCTGTCAACAACTCTTGTATCGGTATAATCCTCAATATTTCTCACCTGAACAGGAGTCAGCTCACCATCGGCAATTATTAAATCCGTATCGTTATTTCGGCAGTATTCGGCTATTTCCTCAAGCCGTCCCCTGCCCACAAAATACACTCCGTCGGGAGTCTCTCTTTTCTGAATAACCTCCGCCTGAACCTCTGCTCCTGCCGTTTTGGCAAGCTCTCCCAGCTCTTCTATAGAAACCTGTGCATCATAATCGCCTGTGTCTACAGCAACAAGCAGAGCCTGTTCTTTTTTATCCTCATTAATCAAATCAAAATTCATATAATAATTAATCCTTCACAAGAGCCTGAAGCACCTTGTTTGCAATAGGTCCCGCCGTCTGTGAGCCGGAATTGCCGTACTCCACAAGCACAACAAAGGCATATGGATTTTCCTCATCATCCATAAATCCCACAAACCAAGCAGTATTATGCGAATCCACATTATCTATCTGCGCAGTACCCGATTTTGCACAAAGCTTCAATCCCTTATAATTATAATCTCCGTATTGCTCTTTAACATTATTTCTCATCAGCTTTTTCATTTTTGAGGCAACCTCACTGCTGAGAACAGGCGTTTCCTTTGACGTGAAATTCAGGTCAAGTGCCTTTCCTGCCTTGGTGGCAAAGGACTCCACAAGATTAAGTGAAACAGCCTTGCCGTCATTTGCTATAGCCCCTGCAAGACGAAGCATTGAAACAGGTGAAACAAGGGTGTCACCCTGTCCAATTCCCGTCCAGCCTACATAATCGTCAGCGTCGCCCTTTTCAAGAAAGAACCTGCCTGTTGAAGAAGAAATATCACCGCTGACAGAAACAGATGAGGTTAAGCCAAGCTCCTTTGCAGTTTCGGCAAGCTTTTCGGGACCAAGCTCTATGGCAATCTCAGCAAATGCAGAGTTGCAGGATTTTGCAAGTGCCTGCTCAAATGTAATTGTGCCGTGGCGGGCGTTACATTCAATAGGAGTTCCCTCGCCCGGATCGTATTCGCCTGTACATTTAAAGGTTCTGCTTTCTATGTCCGAAATATTCTCAAGAGCGCAGATTGCAGTAACAATTTTAAAGGTTGAACCGGGTGTATAAAGTCCGCTTAAAAGCCTGTTAATATATACGCCGTCATATTTTTCGTTAGTATCAAGGTCTGACGGCTTATTCTGCGGGTCATAGCTGGGTGTTGAAACCATACAAACTATGTCCCCTGTTTTATAATTCATAACCCCTACACAGCCTGCCTTGTAATTTGACAGAGCCTCGTAGGCAACATCGCAAACATCGGCATCAATAGTCAACTGCATATCATTTCCGCTGCCGTTTTTAGTTACGCTGTAAATTCCCGAAAGGACGCTGTAGCCTGTCAGCTTAGCCTGATATACATTCTGAACACCTGTTGAAATAAAGCCCTTTGTGTCGCCTACTGCGTGAAGGGTAGCCTTTCTTGTGGTAAGGGAGTCATTATATTCTCTTTTTCCGTCATTTGTTTCGGCAAGGCTTCTGCCGTTACAGTCGGTAATTTTTCCTGCTCCGACAAGCTCACCGTTATAATAAACACTGCTGTTATAGGGTTGCATAACCCAGCTGTCGCCGTCATTGACAAGACTGACGGTCATAAATACAAGACCGCCTAAAAATACAACCACAAGTATCAAGAGGAAAAGTCCTCGTCTTGTTATCATTTTCATTTCTTCTTAACACCTCCCAGATAATTGTAGGTGCGTACATCTGACGCTTTAATGAAAGCAAGCACTGCCCAGCAGGAAAGCATTGAGCTGCCGCCCTGACTTACAAAGGGGAGAGTAACACCTGTAAGGGGCAGAACGTCAGTTATACCGAAAATGTTAAGTGCCGTTTGGAAAAGCAACATTCCTGCTGCCGCAACAGCCGCTATTGAATAAAAGGTTGACCTTGCGGCAATGGAATTTACAAGGGCGGAAACTGCGATTGCCACAAAGGAAAGAACAAGAATTATACCGAAAAGATATCCCCACTCCTCACATATAAATCCAAAGATATCGTCGGTTATAACAAGATAGCTGTCAAAATAATTTCTGATATTTCCCGCACCTATGCCAAGACCTAAAAGTCCGCCCGATGCAATACCTGTTAAAATATGCGTCTGCTGATAACCCTTGCCGTAAATATCCTCCCAAATGTGACGATATACGGAAAATCTGGCGGTAACATAGGGCTTGTACTTAATAACAATAGCACCGCCAAGACCTGCCGCCGCAACGGCAAGACCTGCAGTTTTAATATCTCCCGAATTCATAAAAGCAATTATGAGAAATGTAATAAAGAAAATCAGTGCCGTTCCAAAGTCACGTATGAGAATTAATGCGCCCACGCAGGCAACTGAAAACACAATGAATTTAATAATATTTTTTGACGTCTGTATTTTTTCAAGGGTTGCGGCGCCTACAAATATAAATGCCACCTTTACAAATTCAGAGGGCTGAATTGTAAAACCGCCCACCTCAATCCAGTTTTGAGCGCCGTATTTAACCGTACCTATAACAAGATTGAGCAAAAGCAGAACTAATGCACCTATTGCAACAGGCATTCTCAGCTTCATACACAAATCAACATCGCCGAGAATGAATACAAAAACAGTAAAGCCTATAATACCGCACAAAACAATTAAAAGCTGTTTAAAGCAGGCATTGGGGTCAACAGAGCCGATAGCAGTAAGCCCCACTCCCGATAGGAAAAAGGCAATAAATTCAAGCTCAAAATTTCTTCTGTGCATTATGGAATAAAGCAGAGTAACATATATCCACTCCGCCGCAATAAGTATTGCTATTGAAAGCAAAGTCTTGGCAGAAAAGCCGTCACCTGCCATAGCCGCCTGCAAGCCTGTTATAAGCTGAAATACAGACAAAACAGTAAGCATGGCAAAATTATTTATCGGCTTTATGCTTGGGACTCTTTTTACCTTGTTTGCCATATGTTTTCTCCCTTATTTTTCGTAAAATACGAACACTCTTTCACCGAAGGTTATAGTGTCCTCGTCAAAAATCAATTGCGGCTGAGTAATAAATCTACCGTTTAGCTTTGTACCGTTATGGCTGTTCAAATCAGATAACGCCCAGCCTCTTGAGGTAAGATGAATTCTTGCGTGTTCAGAGCTTACCGTGTCAAGATTAATCTGAATATCCGCATTTTCTCCTCTGCCGATAAGCACATCCTTTTTACGCAGGTAAATAGGTCTGTGGGTTTTAACGTCAACCAAAACCGCATAGGCAATATTGGTGTTATTCTGTCTGTTAAGCTCCCCTACGGCATTTCGCATTTCTGTCTTTGACTGAGCGGAAATAGCCTCGGCACAAAGGAATTTAAGTGGAATTGAGCCGATTGTGATTATATCTCCGTCCTCAATAACAGATTTATCCTCAATCTTTTTGCCGTTTACAAGTATTCCCGTTTTTGAAAAGGTATCTGTAATAACCCACTCTTTTCTCTTTTTTGCAATTACTGCGTGAAATCTCGAAACATTGGGCATAGGCAAAACGATATCATTTGACTTACTTTTGCCGATAGAGGTTTCAAAGCGGTCAATGTCAATTATTGAGCCGTTATTTTGGTCAACCAGCTGTGCCAGCTTATGAAGCCTCGGTCTGTTTCTGAAAAGCGATATTACGCAGGTGGCAAGAATTATCACCGCCATTATAGGCAGGATATATCTTATCAATCCTGTAAGCATTGAAATAATTGTATCCACAAAATCAGCTCCTTGCTTGAGTTTATATATTAGTAATTCTTTTTTCAAATATCAAATCATATTATATTATAATACGGTATTATACTACAGTAAACATAAAAAATCAAAATGTTAAACACAGTTAATACTTTCTTCATATTGATTTTATTTGCGAATAAGATTATAATTAAGTTACTAATTTGAGAGAGGTAAAATTTATGAGCATTGAAAAAAGAGATTTCGGCTGTCTTGATGACGGCAGAAATGTTGAGCTTTACACAATCACAAACAAAAACAATATGTCTGTTTCCCTTATGACCTTAGGTGCAGGCATACAGTCAATCAAGGTGCCTGATAAGGACGGAAATTTGGGTGATGTTGTGCTGGGCTTTGACGAGCCTAAGTATTACACCGACCCCGATTTAGGATATCAGGGACTTGTTGTGGGCAGATACGCAAACAGAATCAGAGATGCAAAATTTTCCATCGACGGTGCGGAATACAACACTCCTAAAAATCAGGGTACCTGGACTCTTCACGGAGGAGGACGCTTCAGCTTTAACATTTGGAAGGTTAAGGAGGTAGATGACGACAGCATTACCTTTTCATTCTTCTCCCCCGATATGCAGGACGGTTTTCCGGGAAATTTCACAATGAATGTGAAATACACTCTTACAGAGGACAACATTCTCCGACTTGACTATACCGTTCTTTCGGATAAAAAGACTGTTGCAAATCCAACTAACCACGCTTATTTCAATCTCAGCTGTGACGGCTCGAAGACTGTTGAAGACCATCTCTTACAGATAAATGCCGACTGCTTCACCGAAACTGATAATACTCAGCTTACTACAGGAGAAATCAGCGAAGTAAAAGGAACTATGCTTGATTTTACATCAATGCACAAAATCGGGGACAAAATTGACGAGCCCTTCAGAGCTATTATTGACGGTAGAGGCTACGACAACAATTTCTGCCTTAACAACAAGGAAATCGGCAAAATGTCACAGGCGGCAATTTTAAAGGATGAAGAAACCGGAAGAAAATTAGAGGTTTGGACCGATTTACCGGGTATTCAGGTATACTGCGGCGGTTGGCTTGAAAAAGAAGGCAATCCGGGAAAAGGCGACTCCAAGGTTACATACAGACGTGGCGTAGCCCTTGAAACGCAGTTTTATCCCGATGCTGTAAATCACCCGAATTTCCCGTTTGCATATGTTGAGGCAAATAAGGAATTTAAAACTACAACCGAATTTAGATTTTCTGCTGAAAAATAAATTAGGGTTTGTCGGGATGTATTTGTAGCAAATTTATGGCTCCCTTGTGTAAAGGGAGCTGTCTGCGTTAGCAGACTGAGGGATTGTTACAACCCCTCCGAGTTGCCTTACGGCAACCCACCTCCCCTTACACAGGGGAGGCTCAATTCGGTTCGACAAATCATAATTTTCGGGCAGGCACAGAGACCTGCCCCTACGAAAGTTTGTTACAGTAACACCCCGATAAACCCGAATTTGTCTGATAAAAAAATCACCCTCACGTGAGGGTGATTTTTTTATGGATTTTATTTTGTTTTTACAGATTTAACCTTGCTCCAGGAAGAGTAAGACTTTGTAGTTTTTCCGTTGACTTTAACATTCTTATATGTTTTTACACGAACATAATATGTTTTCTTTGATTTGAGCTTCTTAATCGTCTTTGACGGAGTCTTTGCTTTATTTCCGCTTACAGTAACGGTTTTAGTAGTTTTCTTTGTGAATTTTTTAGATGTACTGTACTGAATCTGATAACCCGAAACTGCGCTAATCTTTTTCCAGGTCACCTTAAAGGATTTCTTACCCTTTGTAAGCTTTGAAATAGAGGTTTTACTTGGCTTTTTAACAGTGGCAGCAGTTGTACTTATCTTTGATGTAGGCTGCTCGGCATATGCCGTTGTGGAAGCCGCTGTTGCAGGAGCTGTGCTTGGCTTTGCTTCAGTGGGAGTAGTTGTAGTTGGTAGAATAGTTGTAGTCGTTATTGTAGTTGGCAGAGTAGTTGTAGTTGTAGTAGTGGTAGTTGTTGTGGTTGTAGTAAGAGGCTCGGTTTCACTGTCATTATAGGTAAAGCCGCAAACAGTACACTCGTGATGAGTAAATCCACCTTCTGTTTCGGTGGGAGGTATAATTGTGCTCTTGAATGTGCAGGTTTGAGACATACTCTGTTCTGTATAAATCACGGAGTTTGTCAGCGTATCACCCTCAATTGACGGCGTAGCTCTCCAAATTCCTGCACTTTTTCTGTGATGATATGCACCGTTTAACATACGAGTCGGCTGAGTTACAACAGTCGAAAACTCCGGTTGGGGAATTTCACTCAAGGGAGTATCCTCGGGATAAAGCTCAATGGAAAGGGTTTCATTTGTATAGCTCATATATGTAACGCTGTAGAGCTTTTTGTTAGCATATTCATTTGCTACTGCATAGAGGATCGCACGGGAGCCCGTCTGACCGTAAATTGTTATTGATTTATCGTTAGGCAAAGCATTATCGGCTATTGTACAAGAATTATTATACACAAGAATATTCTCGAGATTTGTACAATTATAAAACGCATATGCACCTATTCTTGCAACTTTTGATTCAACCTTGATTGTTTTTATATTGTCAATATTATCGTAGGTTTTGCTGATATCAAAATCAGGCATTTCTGTACCTTCGGTATCACTGCTTACTGTCAAAGTTGCAGTATCTAAATCATAAGTACCCCTAATTCCGTTTCCGAAATCAATTTCTTCAGCGTAAGCAAAGCTTGTATAAGCAAAGCATGTTGTCATTGCCAAAACAAATGACAAAAACAATGAAAATATTTTTTTCATTTTTATTCGACCTTTCATATAGAATAAATCTTCAAAAGCATTATACCAAAAAAAATCCTCAGTTTCAACACAACTGAGGATTTTTATAATTTTTGTTATAATTTTACAGTTACTTGTTGTTTCTTCTCTTGGCAAGCTCTGAAGAAATCTTTGCTTTTTTCTCGCCGACAACATCATATTTAAGCATCGGGATAACAGAAAGCAGAGCAAGAATACCGGGCAATGCAGTATAGGCAAAGAATATAATATCCTTTGTCTTATTTGTAAAAGCACCTGTATCAAGGGCTTCATAATAGCCTGATTTCTGAACAAAGATAAGTCCTACTGCTGTTCCGAGTGCAAGGCAAACCTTGATTGTAAGGGTAAGAATTGAATATGCGGCGCCCTCCATTCTTTTTCCTGTTTCGTACTCATAATAGTCCACGCAGTCGGCAGTCATAATCATAGGCATAAGAGTAACTGCACCAAACTGCAAGCCGATAAGGAAAAGTGAAGCATAAAACAGAACTGTCAAAACGATATTCTTCGGTGACTGGAACCAAAAATGACCGATTACAAATGAGAAAATCGAAGCCGCAAAGCCGTAAACCGACAGAAGAATATAAGCATTTTTCTCATTCATCTTTTTAATAAGAAGCGGGCAAAGCGCCATACTTATCATTGAGCCGACAGCGGTTACGATACCTAAAACAGCCACAAGATTCTGACTTCCCAAAATAACAGTTGCCGACTGCACTTGAATACCCATTGCCATCTGACGACCGAAGCCAAGGAAATATGAAATGATAACAAGCATAAAGGGCTTATTATTTTTAAGAGCGTTTACCATATCCTTAAATGTTGTTTTTTCACCTGCAACATAAGGAACTCTCTCTTTGTTAAGCATAGGAATAAGAGCAAAAAGCACACAGCCCAAAACTGCAGTCAGAACTGCTGTCCAGAAATACTCACTGCTAATCATAGGCGTATCTGTTTCGCCGCTTTTTACAAATACCTTTGAGCCGTTTGGAATGATGAGACAAACGATAGGAACGATAACAACACAGGCGGAAAAGCCTATTTGCTTAAACGTATTTGAAATTGAAACAACGTTTGTTCTTTCAGTTGGGTTAGGAGTAAGAACAGAAGCGATTCCCTGAGACGGAACATCTCCCATAGTCATAGCAATGCTCCAAACAAGATATGTAAGGAAAATCCAAACATAAAGTCCAACACCCTTAAAAGGAACCTTCAAAAATACAACTGCCGTCATAATAAGAAGCGGAGCAAGGGAATATAAAATCATTGATTTAAACTTACCCTTTTTGCTCTTGGAACGGTCAATCAAATTTCCTACAACAGGGTCTGCCGCCGCCGAAACAATCTTTGCAACAAGAATTAAAATTGCAACAATGCTGACGTTTGCGCCTAAAATTGAGCCGTCAAACTCTGCCTGATATGAGTTGAGAAGTCCGACTATTGCCTGAAAACCGAAAAGTCCCAAGGAATAAGCCGCAATCTCTTTAAAATTCATATGCTTTTGCTTGGTAATATCTTTTACTTCTGCCATAAATAATCTCCTTCGTGTACCTAAAAATGCAAAAGGTCGAAGCTGCCGCCGTTGACAGCTTCAACCCTCATAAAACGTAAATCAGTTTTCCTTGAAAACGTCGTTGAACAAGTCAATATCAGCCGCTTTCATAACTGCCGAAAACAGCTCTGAGCCCATAACAGGCATCATTCTGTTGAATATTGACATTGCATGAGCGTCAAGACCGTGTACCATCATAGGACGCTTGTTCTCAATGCCGAACATAATCATCTTAACCATAAGGTCACAGTCAGTTGAAATCATATCCATAATCTTTTGACCCTTTCCGCCCTCGTTCTTCTGGTCACGGAAAATATCAGTCTTAGTAAAGCCGGGACAAACAAGACCTACGTAGCACTTGCCCTTAAACTCTACACGGAGAGCCTCGGTAAAGCCCTTGAGCGCAGCCTTAGAAGCACTGTACATTGATGTACCTGCAAGAGTCATAAGAGCCGCTGAAGAGTCAATGTTGATAATACCTGGGTCATTCTCCTGTAAAATAATAGGAAGAAATGTCTTTACACTGTATACACAGGAATAGAAATTGATATTCATTGCTCTTTCAATTTCTTCATA
Organism: Eubacterium sp.; assembly: GCA_051894075.1. Lineage (GTDB taxonomy): Bacteria > Bacillota > Clostridia > Oscillospirales > Acutalibacteraceae > Eubacterium_R. The sequence goes on along the minus strand of JBJFHZ010000067.1, from coordinate 31,600 downwards.
TGAATATCTGTCAAATCTCTTGAACTTAGGAAGAATACCTGCGTTATTTACGATGACCGAAGGTCTGATTCCCTCCTCCTCAAGCTCCTTAGCAAAATTTTCCCAGTTTTCTTTTACCGAAACGTCAAAAAGCTTGTATGAAAACTGCTCTGCATATGTAGGACCAAGCTCCTCAATAAATTTAAGCATTTTCGGTTCGCTTCTTGCTACGCCTACAACACGGCAGCCGTGCTTCTTAATAAGAGTGGCGGCAATACCTGCGCCCATTCCGCCTGACGCACCTGTAACAACAACTGTCTTTCCGCTTAACCAGTCGCCGCCGAAGGCTTTACAACAATCGCTCATATTTTAATCCTCCTGAATTTGATTTTTAGTTATTTGAATTTTGAAGCTTCAAAATACAATATTTTCTTATTTATTATACAATACAAAAGCAAACATTACAACAACTAAATTTGTAAATATTTCAAAAATTTATTCCTCTAAATTCATATTATCCAAGGAAAGCCAATATCTATTAAGCTATTTTTACAAAAAATCCTCGACGTTTTTAGGAAAAATGCCGAATATACGTCACAAATTTGCTTTTTTTATCCGATTGTGATAAAATATTCCCGGAAATAAAGTCTTTTCAAGGAAAAAATAAGGGGCTAAATTATGGACAGAAGAATCAAAAGAACAAGGTCTGCGGTTTTCAATGCAGTTCTTGACTTAATGGTTGAAAAAGAAACAAGCAAAATAACTGTTTTGGAGCTTTGCAAAAGAGCAGATATAAACAAAAGCACTTTTTATCTTCACTACAAGAGTATGGACGACTGCCTGCAGTCCTGCTTTGAAACAATAATGAATGGTGTTGTTGAGGTTTCAAAGCACATCAACTACAATGATATTAAATACAATCCTGCTCCGGCAGTAGAAAGACTGCTTGATGAGGTTGAAAAGAATATTGACTATCTTTATAAATTCAAAGCAAGTAATATATGCGGTCCTGCCATAAAGGTGCTGAAGGAAAATCTTGTTTCGGCAATATGTGAAAATAATGGCTTTACTATTGAGGACAATTATTTTGAGGTATCAACAATTACCTTTTCCGTGGCAGGCTGTATTGACGCTCTTATCGAGCCTCTGCCTGTATTCAAAAAGGAGGAGCTGGGAAAGGCTATCTGCGCAATGCTGAAATCCTCCCACAGTCCTGTTTGATAAATTCATTACATAACAAAAAGCGGTTCGGAAAAACTGAACCGCTTTCATTATTTTATATAGGTTATATTAGCCAAGCTCTGAGAAGTACTTGATTGTTCTAACCATCTGTGATGTGTATGAGTTCTCGTTGTCATACCAAGAAACAACCTGAACCTCATAAAGTCCCTCACCGATAGGAAGAACCATTGTCTGAGTAGCATCAAAGAGTGAGCCGTATCTCATACCAACGATATCTGAAGAAACGATTTCATCAGTATTGTAGCCGAATGACTCTGTAGCCTCTGCCTTCATAGCAGCGTTGATAGCGTCAACTGTAACCTCCTTGTCTGTCTTAATAACAGCAGTAAGGATTGTTGTTGAGCCTGTTGGAGTAGGAACTCTCTGTGCAGAACCGATAAGCTTGCCGTTAAGCTCAGGAATTACAAGACCGATTGCCTTTGCAGCACCTGTTGAGTTAGGAACGATGTTTACAGCAGCAGCTCTTGAACGACGAAGGTCACCCTTTCTCTGAGGACCATCAAGAGTCATCTGATCGCCTGTGTAAGCGTGAATTGTGCACATAATACCGCTCTGGATAGGAGCAAAATCGTTAAGAGCCTTAGCCATAGGAGCAAGGCAGTTTGTTGTGCAGGAAGCAGCTGAAATAACTGTATCCTCAGCAGTAAGAGTATCGTGGTTTACGTTGTAAACGATAGTAGGAAGGTCATTTCCTGCAGGAGCAGAAATAACAACCTTACGAGCGCCTGCCTTAATGTGAGCAGAAGCCTTCTCCTTTGAGCAGTAGAAGCCTGTGCACTCAAGAACTACGTCAACGCCAAGCTCGCCCCAAGGAAGCTCTGAAGCGTCAGCCTTAGCATAAATCTTAATCTCTTTACCGTCAACGATGATTGAATCATCAGTAGCTGAAACTGTATCAGCAAGAGCATACTTACCCTGTGATGAATCATACTTAAGAAGATGAGCAAGCATCTTTGGGCTTGTAAGGTCGTTGATAGCAACTACTTCGTAGCCCTCTGCACCGAACATCTGACGGAAAGCAAGACGGCCGATACGACCGAAACCGTTAATAGCAACTTTTACCATTGGAATTTACCTCCGAATATCAATAATTTATTTTATTGCATTTATGCATTTTTTATTTTATACTGTTTGCTCCCGATAATCAAGAAAAATCTTCATTTTTTACACTTTATACAAAAACATACATAATATGCCTTTTTGTTATAGTGAAAATTTTAACAATCATTATAGTTTTAATATCAACAAAGAAAGCACGGACTAAGCCGTGCTTTCCCTTACTGAAAATCAAATACATTTACCCAAGAGTCAAGAAGCTCTTTCTCCTCAGGCTTATTCTTAACGCTTTCCGAGCAGGCAACAATAGGCATCCATTGCTGAACAAGCTGCTTTGGAATATCTGCTTTCTTGCAGAAAAGGTCAAGATATTTTTCTGCAAGCTCCTTCTGACCGTTAAGACAGAATACAAGATAAGTTCTTGCGGCGTCGGCAGAAGCGTTTCCCTGTGTAGCGTGGGACCAGTCAATTACATAGTATTCTCCCTCCGGAGTAACTACCACATTTGACGGGCAATAATCGCCGTGAAGCACCTTTTTATGAGGCTTCATACCCTCAAGACGGTTATGAAGGTCATAACGGATAGTAGCCTCATAAGATGAAGCGCTGATTTTTGCGTGCATTTTGTCTTTAATCTTATTGAGATGAGGAGACCTCTTTGAATGAATTTCAAGCTGGAGGTCAACGAATTTTTCGAGATATTCGTCCTCTTTATCGGGATTTTCAGCCATTAGCTCCGAAAGGGTCTTTCCCTCAATATATTCTCTTGTAATAGCCCAGCCGCCGTCAACCTTTGACACATTGAGAAGCTTTGGAATTTTTAATCCTGTTTCTTCAACTCTCGCATTATTCAAAGCCTCATTGAGAACCTCTGCCTTAGTAAAGCCCTTTTCGTCAAAAACCTTAACAAGCTTATCGCCGTCACGGTAAATTTCTTTGTTTTCTCTCTTTTTAATAGTTGTCATAAACGACACCCCCTGTATATTACCTGTAATACCTGTTTATTTTCCGTAATATGCTCTTAAATACATATCCTTGATTTCGCTCATAAGAGGAAGTCTCGGATTTGCACCTGTGCACTGGTCGTCAAATGCCTGTTCAACCATATCGTCAAGAGTATCAAGGAAGTACTGCTCGTCAACGCCGTAATCCTTGATGCACTTTTTGATACCGCAATATTCCTTAAGCTCATCAATCTTCTTCATAAGTCCCTTGAGCTTAGCCTCGTCGGTTCTGCCCTTTACACCAAGTGCGTCTGCCACCTCTGCATAACGATGAAGCGTATGGGGATGGTCGTACTGGCTGAATGTGCCCATCTTTGCAGGAGCCTCAGCGGCATTAAATTCAAGCACATAGTTTATCATAAGTGCGTTTGCAACACCGTGTGGAAGGTGGTGGAATGCACCAAGCTTATGAGCCATTGAGTGGCAAACACCAAGGAATGCGTTTGCAAAAGCCATACCTGCCATTGTTGCGGCATTAGCCATTTTTTCTCTTGCAACAGGGTCGTTAGGACCGTTGTCATATGCTCTTGGAAGATACTCAAAAATATTCTTGAGAGCCTCTATTGCAAGACCGTCTGTAAATTCTGTTGCCATCATTGAAGCATAAGCCTCAAGTGCGTGGGTAACGGCATCAATACCCGATGCGGCAGTAAGTCCCTTGGGAGCATTCATCATCATATCAGCATCAACGATTGCCATATTAGGCATAAGCTGATAGTCTGCAAGAGGATATTTTGTTCCTGTTTTTTCGTCTGTGATAACTGCGAAGGGAGTAACCTCCGAGCCTGTACCTGCTGATGTGGGAACAGCAATAAAGTAAGCCTTCTCTCCCATTTTCGGGAAGGTATATACTCTCTTTCTGATATCCATAAATCTCATTGCAAGGTCATAGAAATTAACCTCCGGATGCTCGTACATTACCCACATAATTTTAGCAGCATCCATTGCAGAACCGCCGCCTACAGCGATAATACAGTCAGGCTGGAATGCGTTAATCTGAGCAACACCTTCTTTTGCACAGGCAAGTGTCGGGTCCGGAGCAACATTGAAGAAGGTTGAATGAATGATGCCCATTGAATCAAGCTTCTCTGTAATTGCCTTTGTATAGCCGTTATTGTAAAGGAATGAGTCAGTTACAATAAATACCTTCTTTTTGCCCATAACTGTTCCCAGCTCATCAAGTGCAACAGGGAGACAGCCCTTCTTTATATAAACCTTTTCAGGTGCTCTAAACCAAAGCATATTTTCCCTTCTTTCTGCAACTGTTTTAATGTTAAGCAAGTGCTTTACGCCTACGTTTTCGGAAACGGAGTTACCGCCCCAAGAGCCGCAGCCCAAAGTAAGGGAAGGAGCAAGGTCAAAGTTATAGAGGTCACCGATACCGCCAAAGGAGGATGGTGTATTAACAAGTATACGGCAGGTCTTCATACGAGCCGCAAACTCATCAATCTTCGCTCTTTCAGTTGTTTCATTAAGATATACTGATGATGTATGACCGTAGCCGCCGTCGGCAATAAGCTGCTCAGCCTTTGCAAGTGCGTCTGTAAAATTCTCACTCTTATACATTGCAAGTACAGGAGAAAGCTTTTCGTGGGCAAATTCCTCGCTGATGTCAACAGACTCAACCTCACCGATAAGAATTTTTGTATCCTCAGGAACCTTTACGCCTGCAAGAGCCGCAATAGTTACAGGCTTCTGTCCTACGATTTTAGCGTTAAGTGCGCCGTTAATTATAATTGTTTTACGAACCTTTTCGATTTCGTCGTCTTTAAGGAAATAACAGCCTCTGTATTCAAACTCCTTACGTACCTCTTTATATATTTTTCTATCAACAATACAAGACTGCTCTGATGCGCAAATCATACCGTTATCAAAGGTTTTAGAATGGATAATTGAGTTTACAGCCTTAACGATATCTGCTGTTTCATCAATAATTGCAGGAGTGTTACCTGCACCAACGCCAAGTGCCGGCTTGCCGCTTGAATAAGCAGCCTTTACCATTCCGGGACCGCCTGTTGCAAGAATGATGTCAGCCTCCTTCATAAGAAGGTTTGTCATATCAAGTGAAGGAGCGTCAATCCAAGAGATAATGCCCTCAGGTGCGCCTGCCTCAACTGCTGCATCAAGAACAATTTTTGCAGCGGCGGCAGTTGACTCCTTTGCCCTCGGATGAGGAGAAATGATTATACCGTTTCTTGTTTTAAGAGAAATAAGAGTTTTAAATATTGCTGTAGATGTGGGGTTAGTTGTAGGAATAACAGCGGCAACAACACCGATTGGCTCTGCAATTCTCATCGTACCGTACGCCTTATCCTCATCAATAACGCCACAGGTTTTTGTGTTTTTATACTTATTATAGATGTATTCAGCGGCATAATGGTTTTTGATAATCTTATCCTCCACAATGCCCATACCTGTTTCCTCAACAGCCATTTTTGCCAGAGGAATTCTTGCCATATTGGCAGCCTTTGCAGCGGCAAGGAAGATTTCATCAACCTGCTCCTGTGAAAATGTTGAAAATTCCTTCTGTGCCGCACGAACTCTTTCAAGCTCCGCTTCAAGCTTTTCAACGCTGTCAATAATTTCTTTAGCCATACTACTTGACCTCCATAGAATATATTCAAATTTGTTAAAGCATTAACAAATTCCTTGGATATTTATGCCGCTTTTCAAACAACAGGGTCGCTGAAAATAAAGAGGGCGAGCAGTGCTCGCCCCTACGAGCAACTTTTGTCCTTTACGTACTGCGGCGTGGTTCAAACCACTTTATTGACAGTCCAGAATTTGTTAAAATATTAACAATTTGATTGCCCATATAATAATATCACTATCACGATATTTCAATAGTTTTTATGCAAATTCTCCGAAAATTATAAAAATGATAAAAATTTAACAATTTTTTTGTGCGATTTTCCGTTGTCAAAATTTTAGTTGTGAAATTTTTGACAATTTCGTTACAATTCTAAACTATTTGAAGATATTTGTTCAGGTCATATAACTTCTATATTAACTTTTAATTATTCCTCTATAAATTTACCGTGGAAATTCGGCTCAACTATAGGCAGTCCTAATTTCTCAACAGCGTCTTTAACAATATCCTCGGTAATTTCTCCCTTGATAGGATATCCCGTGAAGGTCATATAGTAAACCACCAAGTCCTGTAGTCTCGGTGTCATTTCATTGACAATCTTAACGGTATTATCATCTCTGAAATAGAATGTAAATTTTCTTACGTGGGCAGTTTCAATAGGTCTTATCCAAAGCTTTAAAGAGCCGTCCTCCTGCCATGAGGCCTTTGAATATGTATGATAATGCAAATCACCGAGAGTAATCGGGGATACACCGTATTCGCCGTTCATACCTACCTCAATAGTATTTTCATATTCCTTTTCCTTCCAGTAGAAAAGCATTTTATCGTCATCAAAGGTGAGCCTCATTTCATTGATTTCACCGGGCTTATTATAAAGCATTTGAGTAATTGTTATGGTGACAATGGAAACAAATTCAGAGGTTTTGCACTTGATAAGTCTTCCTGAAATTTTTTCTTCAAGCTCCTTATTTCTTTCCGTTGCAGGCAAATCTTCAACGTGGCAGGCGTCAATTGTCTTCTGCATTTCTTCAACCGACTCCTTATTTTCGGGAAGCTCTCCGTACTTAAAGCACTCGGGAAAATATTTCCAAAATACCTTCATAACCTTGTAGTCCTCTGCTTCGCCGCAGTTAAGCACAACAAGGGCATCATATTCAGGAAACATAAAGCACCTCTGACCGAAAAGTCCGTCTGCCCTGTAGCTGTTTGGAATAGGATTTCTCCAAAACTGGTAACCATAGCCTGCCATATTGTCAATATAGCCATCATGAACAGACTCAACCTGCTTTCTCGTTGCCTCTCTAACCCACATTTCCGGAATAAGCTGAGTACCGTCCTTCCATTTTCCGCCGTGGATATAGGGCAGGAAGAATTTTGCCAAATCCTCGCTCTTCATATAAAGGCCCCAGCCGCCGGCATTATTGCCCATACCGTCGCTTTCCCAAAACGGCTTTTCAATTCCGAGAGGCTCAAGCATTCTCGGATATAGATAATCAATAACACTCATACCCGTTACCCTTGTAATGATAGCGGCAAGCATCGAAGTATTCTCAGAAATGTAATTGAATTTAGTATTAGGAGGAAGCAGAAATGTTGCTCCGAAGAAATTGGAAATCCAGTCCTTACCGCCCTTTTCATCAAGCACCGTTATAAGCTTATCCGAGTGCATGGTAAGAAGCATACGGACAGTCAGCATTCTGTTAAACGGTCTTTTGCACATTTTGTATTCAGGAAAAAACTGCGCCACTCTGTCATTGAGATTTAAAAGTCCTTCGCTGACAGCAAAGCCTATTGCCGTAGAGGTAACGGATTTACTCATAGAATAAAGAACATGAGGAATATCTGCTGAATACGGCTTAAAAAAGCCTTGAGCACAAACCTTATCGTGACGCACAACAGTAAAGCTCTGCAAGCCTAAATTTTTCTCGTTAATTTCATTTATAAATGCAGTTATTGCCTTACTGTCAACGCCCACCTCTTCGGGTGCTACATGTTCAAATTCACAGCTTTCAAGTTTTGTCATTATTATATAATCCTCCTATGGTGACGGTAATTAATATATGCACTTTAGTTAATAAGTGCCTGCTGCGTCACTGCTTTTTTGTATAAATCGCATACATTATTATACAATAGTCTAAAAACTTTTTCAATATAAATTGCTAAATAATAAATTGACATTTTCACTGTTATGTATATAATTATAATTAGAATTTTATACATATTTACAAATTTATAAGAACACGTATTCATTTTCAAAGGGAGGCATTATGATGAAAAAAAGCTTTGGTAAAGCAATATCTTTATTTCTATCTCTTATTATTGCAGTTACTTCACTTTTCCCTGTAACTGCCTTTGCCGCCTCGGAAAGTGAGCTTAGAAGCAGTATTGTATCAGTTGCAAGCGGAGAAGTGGGATATGAAGGTACATCCACCACATCAAAATACGGCGACTGGTACGGATATCAGGGAGGCTGGTGCACCACCTTTGTGCTGTGGTGCTTTAATAAAACAGGAACAAGCTACGGTATAAAATTAAACGGAGTGATTGTTCCCTCCGGCGGAAACTGTAACAGTATGATAAGCTGGTTTAAGGACAAAGGCAGATATCACCCTGCCTCAGAGAACTATTCTCCGTCGTCAGGCGACCTTGTGTTTTTTGACTGGAGCGGTAACGGCTCCTGTCAGCACGTAGGTATTGTCAACTACACCTCGGGAACAACGGTTTACACTATTGAGGGGAACTGCTCAGGAAAGGTTAAGGCAAGGGAATATACATCAAAGGGATCAAAGCCGTATAACAACATAAGCGCAATTATGGGCTATGCTTCTCCGAATTATGCATCGGTTTCGAGCGGAAAGGGACAGACTACAGCTTCAACCACAAAAAAGCAGACTACCACAAAAAAACAAACAACGACAAAAAAGCAATCCACAACAAAGAAACAGACAACGACAAAAAAGAAAACAACAGCTAAAGCGTCAACGACAAAATCCACAACTGCAAAATCCACAGAAAAAACGACTGTTAAGACAACGACACAGGCAACAACTCAGTCCACTACTCAAGCTACAACACAGACTACTGCCTCCACAACGCAGGAGCAGACATCTCTTAATTCTCTTGAAATATACGCCTCTACATATGATATGCAGGTGGGCGACAGCGTTGTGCTTGAATACAGCGTTGAGCCATCCGATGCAAATGCGGTAGTCGGTTATTTTTGTGACGAAGAAGGAATAATAGAGCTGGGAGACGGCGGTGAAATCAAAGCAATAGGTCCCGGCACGGCTACTGTAGTTGTATGCGCCAACGACGATCTGTATAATCAGTGCAGCTTTACCGTTACAGAGGCACGGGGAGATGTTACTGCCATAGACCACGGGACAAGCCTTGAGGTTGTCGGAACAACCGATAACAGCGTTGTTACAACAGAAAGAAATATGCAAAGTGTTCTTACAAGAATGGGTGTAAATGTAACTGCCCTTTCACAGAACAAACAGCTTTATGCCGTACCTATTGCCATTATCGGCGGAACACTTATAATTTCAATATTTATTCTTATTACAAAGAAAATCAAATCCCGCAAAAGTAAGTAAATAATTTTGAGGAGAGAAAAGGAATGGAAATGAATAATAAAAAGCTGACCGGAAGATTAAAGATGGTATTGCTTGGAATTATTGACATAAGTCTGTTTTTCCTGTCTAACGTACTTATATGCTACTTCACTAACAACGGCAGAATTTTTGACATTCCGTATTCAAGGGTTCTGTTTAACTACGTTCATTTAATACTTCTCAGCATTATAGTAGTTGTTGTAAACGCCTGCTTTAAGCTTTATAAAAGCGTTTGGACCTTTGCAGGAACAGACGAAATGGTTTCCTGCACCGTCGCCTCCTGCGTAAATACGGGAATTTTATTTTTAATTGACAAGATACTGTATAAAAATATATTCGGCTTTGATGAAATTCTCCCCTTTTATTCATATATTCTCGGTTTATTTTTCATAATTTTCTTCACCTGTCTTCCAAGATTGGGATACAGGGTTTTAAGAAAAAATTTTGACAGAGCAAAGCTTTTCTCCGGCAAGAAGCGTAATGCAAGGCGTGTTATGATTGTGGGAGCGGGTTATATGGGCAACGCCATAATTGAGGACATAAGAGCCAACAGAGCAGAAAAATATATACCTGCTGTTGCTATTGATGACAATCCTGCTAAAAAAGGTAAAAGAATTAATCACGTTAAAATTGCAGGCAACTGTAACGAAATTCCCGAAATTGCGGAAAAATATGACATTGACGAAATTATCATTTGCATACCCTCTGCAACAAAAACGAGGATAAATGAAATTGTACAAATTGCACTTGAAACGGGCAAAAAAATCAAAATTTCTCCTTCTATTGAGGATATACTTGAGGACAGTGCAAACTATAAAAAGCTTAAAGAGGTTGATATCACCGACCTGCTTTCACGTGATGAAATAAAGCTTAATATAAAGGTTTGCCGTTATCTTATTGACAAGACTATACTTGTTACAGGCGGCGGAGGCTCTATAGGCTCCGAAATCTGTACTCAGTGTGCAAGATACAATCCAAAAACAATAGTAATATTTGACATTTATGAGAATACTGCATTTGAGCTTGCCAACGATTTAAAGGATAAATATGCAGATAGCATTGACATACAGGTAAGAATCGGCTCTGTCAGAGATATCAACAGGCTTAAAGAAGTCTTTGAGGAATTCCACCCCGATGTCGTTTTCCACGCCGCCGCACACAAGCATGTACCGCTTATGGAGGATTCTCCCTGCGAGGCTGTAAAAAATAATGTTTTCGGAACATATAATGTTGCCGTAATGGCTGACAAATACAAGGTTTCAAAAATGGTAATTCTTTCAACAGATAAAGCGGTAAATCCCACAAATGTTATGGGTGCCACCAAAAGAATTACGGAAATAATCGTTCAGTATATGAATGACAAAAGTCAAAATACGGAATATGCCGCTGTACGCTTTGGAAATGTTTTAGGCTCCCACGGCTCTGTAATACCTATCTTCAAGAAGCAGATTGCAAACGGCGGCCCCGTTTGCGTTACCCACCCGGATATAACAAGGTATTTTATGACAATTCCCGAGGCAGCTCAGCTTGTATGTCAGGCAGGCGGTCTTGCCAAGGGCGGAGAGGTATTTGTTCTTGATATGGGAGAGCCTGTTAAAATTATGGATTTGGCAGAAAATCTCATCAAGCTTTCAGGATATACCGTTGAGGAGATAGGAATTAAAATAACGGGACTTCGACCGGGAGAAAAGCTTTACGAGGAGCTTTCTATGGACGATGAAATGAAAACAAGGCAAAAAACAGCGAATGAAAAAATATTTGTAAATCAGCCTATGGTAATAAATAAGGAACAATTTGAGCTTATGCTAAAATCCCTTAATGATATTAACGAGGATAATGTTCGTGAAAAGCTCCAAAATATTGTTCCGAATTATCACCCTTCTAAACGCTGATTCCATTATACATACAGTATTTTCATAAAACGGAGAACAAAAAATTGCGGATTAGGATTAAAAAAAACAAAAAAAGGACTCATATCAGAAACTACTATTCCACATATCCTAAAATTGTGGCGCTAAGCTTTTTTCTGATAATAATAATCGGAACAGGGCTTCTTATGCTTCCCGTATCCGTAAAGGACGGAAGCGTAAGCTTTATTGACGCCCTTTTTACTGCTACGTCTGCAACCTGCGTAACCGGTCTTGTTCAGTTTGATACATTTACAAAATGGACCTTGTTCGGTCAGATTGTAATACTTTGTATGATTCAGATAGGCGGTCTTGGCTTCATAACGCTGACAATGCTTCTTGCAAGATTTGTAAAGCAAAGAGTAAGCGTAAAGCAAAAAATTCTTTTAAAGGAAAGCATTGGCTCTATCTTTACCGGAGATTTAAAGAAGCTGGGAAAGACCGTTATCGGCGGAACTGCTTTTTTTGAAATAATGGGAGCCGTTCTTTTAAGTATACATTTTATACCTCAGATGAACTTTAAAAACGGACTTTACACGTCTGTATTTTTATCCGTTTCGGCTTTTTGTAATGCAGGCTTTGATGTTATGGGCAGGATTGAGGCAGGCTCTTCCCTTGTAACAGTAAATGACAGTCCCCTTGTCCTACTGACAATTTCAGCCCTGATTATAATAGGCGGTATAGGCTTTATTGTATGGGATGACATCAGAGAAAATAAATTTCATTTTAAAAAATATTCTTTTCACACTAAAATAACCCTGTCTGTTACTGCTGTTTTACTTTTTGCAGGAACGGTTCTCTACTATATATTTGAGGCAAATAACACCCTTGCCGATATGAGCTTCGGCAAAGGACTGCTCAATGCTTTTTTCACCAGCACTACTACCAGAACAGCAGGCTTTAACAGTATATCAACGGGAGATATGACAGGCGCCTCTAAAATGCTTACTTATATGCTGATGTTTATAGGCGGCTCCTCAGGATCCACTGCAGGCGGTATAAAAACATCAACCTTTGCCGTTATTTGTATGGCAGTTGTTTCCGTAATCAAGCAGTCGGATACATGTGAGCGCTTCGGCAGAAGAGTATCCGACGAATACATCAGAAAGGCTGTTGCAGTATTCTTCACAAACCTTTCCCTTGTATTTATTTCTTCTTTCATAATTTCAGCGGTACAGCCTTCACTTGATTACTTTGATGTCTTGTTTGAATGCTTTTCCGCAATGGGTACGGTTGGTATGTCCACAGGCATAACAGCCTCACTTTCACTTGTATCTAAAATAGTTATAACAGCACTTATGTTTATCGGTAGAGTTACATCGCTTATATTTGTGTTTACCTTCCGATTTGACATAAACAAAAAAAGTGTTCTTAAACCACTTGGAAATCTTTTAGTGGGTTAATATATTTCAGCAAAAATTTAGGAGAAACAGTATGAAATCAGTTCTTGTTATCGGTGCAGGTAAATTCGGTCATCATTTGGCTGAATATATGTGCGAAATGGGCAACGACGTAATGCTTGTTGACAAAGAGGAAAAAATTATCAACGAGTATGCAGACAATGTTACAACCGCAGAAATTGGCGACTATACCGTTAAAAGCAATTTGGCTGCTTTAGGTGTAGACGACTACGACTATGTATTTGTTTGTGTAGGAAATTTTCAGGACAGTCTTGTTATTACAGACTATCTTAACGAGCTTGGAGCCCGTTTTATAATCGGTAAAGCCTCCTCCCTTATTCACGAAAAATTCCTTTTGAAAAACGGTGCAAAAAAGGTTATTTATCCCGAAAGAGACGAAGCCTACAGAATGGCTGTTGAATTTTCCAGCTCATCAATTTTTGACTATTTCAAATTAAGTGAGGACGCTGGAATTTATGAAATTGCTGTTCCTGATAAATGGGTAGGAAAATCGCTTACGGATATTAATGTACGTAAAAATCATAATGTAACGGTTATTGCCTACAAGGATAACGGCAGAATAATCACAATAAAATCCCCTGACTATGTTTTTTCGGCAAACCAGCATATCATAGTTATGGGCGACAAGAAAAATATAAATAAAATTGCGAGATAAGAGGTAATCAAAATGATATTCAGACCTGATTATGACGAAAACGGTAAAAAAACTCTCTGTGAGAGAAACGGTGTAAATCCCGAAATGCTTATGGATATTTATGTTTATAGGCTGGAAAAAGATACGGCTTTTTGCTATTCCTCCGATAGTGACGAATGTGCAGTGCTTCTCCTTTCGGGAAAGGTTAGATTTTTTGCTGACGAAGGCAAAATTGATGAAACCTGTGAGAGAGAAAACCCGTTTCAGAAAACCCCTTACGCCATTCACGTTTGCAGGGAAACTCCTTTGTCCGTAACTGCTCTTGAGAACAGCGAAATTCTTGTTCAGATTACAAATAACGATAAGAAATGGGAGCCTATGTTCTACAACCCCGACAACTGTCTCTATCAGGAATTCGGCAAAGGTCAGTGGGGCGGTGCAGGCCACAGAATCGTATCAACTATGTTTGACCTTGACAATGCCCCTTACTCAAATATGGTTATGGGTGAGGTATTCAATCAGCCGGGCAAATGGTCCAGCTATCCCCCTCATCACCACCCACAGCCCGAGCTTTACTATTATCAGTTTGACCATCCGGAAGGCTTCGGTGCAGGCTTTGAGGGTGACACACCGTATAAGACAGAAAACGGCACCTGCCTTTGCATAAGAGGCGGAAACGCTCACCAGCAGGTAACTGCTCCCGGATATGAAATGTATTATGTATGGCTTATCCGCCACCTTGACGGCGACCCTTGGGATAAGACAAGAATTTATGTTCCCGAATACGAATGGCTGGCAAACGCTGACTGATTAATAAAAAATTAACCGATGTTGAACGCTAAAAGCATTTAACATCGGTTTTATTATATAATAATACAGACTGGTATTTGTCGAGATGTTTTTGAAGCGAATATTACGGGTCGTCGGGGACGCCGACCCCTACATTATTGCAGGAGCGTTCTTGATATTTTGTAGGGGAGGGGTTCCATCCCCTCCCGCAAAATTTAATTTTCGGGCAGGTGCAGAGACCTGCCCCTACAATAGTTTGTTACATTTAGAAAGATAAAATTGGTGGATTTTTTCGTTAGGCTAGGCTTTGGCAAAATTTCGTCGATGGGAGCATACTTGCTGTATGTGACCGAGCGGAATTATTTAGGGCTCCCGAAAAGCTTTAGCTTTTTGGGAAGAGGAAAAACAAATGCTGTATTTGTTACATATTGCGTAGCAATTTGTTTAAATACGTAATTTGTTTTGACGAAACGTCGCATAACGGAAAAAGACACAATTTGACAAACCCTAATTTAACATTATATTTCATCTCTGCACCGTTAATAACATTTTTTAGCTCATTTTTTTCATAGAGCCTTGTTGCATTTTTTCCCGAAACAGTGTACTGATTTTTAATTTTATTCCAATCCTTTTTTGAGCTGTATATGTCTTGTTTGCATTGCCGGGGGATAAGCAATGAGCTTTGTTTTCTTTTTGTTAAACAGTACACCTCTCATTATTATTAAAAGCTTTGGCTTGAAAAAATCTACCACAGCTTGAATATACACCTTTAAAAGTTTAAATTCAATATATGTTGATAAAATAAACATTAAACTTTGTTAAACGTTTGACAAAGTTAGTAATATTGACAAAACGGTAATATTTTCTTGCATTACAGGAGAAAATAATATATAATTATAAAGGTTAGTTTTAATTATTAATAAATCTAAATACAGAGAGGAAAAAACAATGGACGCTTTAAACAAAAAAACTATTGAAGACATTGACGTTAAAGGCAAAAAGGTTCTTGCTCGCTGTGATTTCAACGTACCTCTTAAGGACGGCGTTATCACAAATGACAAGAGAATTGTTGCTGCTCTTCCCACAATCAAATATCTTATGGAAAACGGCGCAAAGGTTATCCTTTGCTCACATTTAGGAAGACCTAAGGGAGAATATAAGCCTGAATTCAGCCTTGCTCCCGTTGCAGCAAAGCTTTCCGAGTATCTCGGTGTTGATGTTAAGCTTGCTGAGGACCCTGAGGTTGTAGGCGAAAATGCTAAGAAAATGGCAGCCGAGCTTAAGGACGGCGAGGTTATGCTTCTTGAAAACGTACGTTACCGCAAGGAAGAAACAAAGAACGAGGAGAACTTCTCTAAGGAGCTTGCTTCTCTTGCTGACATCTTTGTAAACGACGCATTCGGTACTGCACACAGAGCTCACTGCTCAACAACAGGTGTTGCTTCTTATCTTCCTGCTGTATGCGGTTACCTTATCCAGAAGGAAATCAAGTTTATGGGTGGTGCTCTTGCTAATCCAAAGAGACCTCTCGTTGCTATCCTCGGCGGTGCAAAGGTTTCCGACAAAATCGGCGTAATTTCAAACCTTATAGAAAAGTGCGATACAATCATTATCGGCGGCGGTATGGCTTACACATTTATGAAATATCTCGGTCACAGCATCGGTACATCTCTGCTTGAGGCTGACTGGGTTGAAAAAGCAGGCGAAATGATGAAGGCCGCTGAAGAAAAGGGCGTTAAGTTCCTTATCCCTGTTGATAACAAGGTTGGCAAGGAATATGACGAAAATACAGAATATATGGTAGTAAACAGCGATGAAATCCCTGACGGCTGGATGGGTCTTGACATCGGTCCTTCTACCGAAAAGCTCTTCACAGATGCTATCAAGGGTGCCGGCACAATCATTTGGAACGGTCCTATGGGCGTATCGGAATGGGATAATTTCGCATCAGGTACTATCGCAGTTGCCAATGCAGTTGCAGAATCAGGCGCTATTTCAATCATCGGCGGCGGTGACTCTGTTGCAGCTGTTACAAAGCTTGGCTTTGCTGATAAGATGAGCCACATCTCAACAGGCGGCGGAGCATCTCTTGAATTCCTTGAGGGCAAGGACCTTCCGGGCATCTGTGCTCTTCAGGACAAAGACTGATTAATCCGATAATTAATATTATTTGTAAAAGAGGTATATGGTAATGAAAAAAAATCTTCGTAAAGCTGTTATTGCAGGTAACTGGAAGATGAACAACACTCCTGCTCAGACAACAGCTCTTATCAATGAAATGAAGCCACTTGTTGCAGACGCTGACTGCGAGGTTGTACTTTGCGTACCTTTCGTTGATATTCCTGCTGCAGTAGAGGCTGCAAAGGGCTCAAACATCAAAATCGGTGCTGAAAATGTACATTTCAAGGACAACGGTGCGTTCACAGGTGAAATCGCTGCTGATATGCTTGTAGAGCTTGGTGTTGAATACGTAGTAATCGGTCACAGCGAAAGAAGAACATACTTCGGTGAAACAGACCAGACAGTTAATCTTCGTACACTTAAGGCGCTTGAAAAAGGTCTTAAGCCAATCGTTTGCGTTGGTGAAACTCTTGAGCAGAGAGAGCTTGGCTATACTGAAACACTCTTAAAGTTCCAGACAAAGATGGCTCTTACAAACGTAACTGCCGACCAGCTTAAGAATGTTATTATTGCTTACGAGCCTGTATGGGCTATCGGTACAGGCGTTACAGCAACTGCTGACCAGGCTGATGAGGGTAACGGATTTGTTCGTGCTGCAATTGCAGAGGCTTACGGTGCTGATGCTGCAGAGGGTGTAACAATCCAGTACGGCGGTTCAATGAACGCAAAGAATGCTGACGAGCTTACAGATAAAGTTAATGTTGACGGCGGACTTATCGGCGGTGCATCTCTTAAGGCAGAGGATTTTTCAATCATCGTTAAGGCTGCAAGCAAGTAAGTATGATTTCGGGGTGGTTCGGGCACAAGTCAGAACCACCTTTTTATAATGTATATGGAGGACTTTAAATATGAAAAAACCTGTTGTACTTTGTATAATGGACGGCTTCGGAAAGAATGATTCCGATTACGGCAATGCCGTAGCCGCCGCTAACAAGGTTAATCTTGATAAAATTATGGCTGAAAACCCCTACACCTATATCGGTGCATCCGGACTTGACGTAGGTCTTCCTGACGGACAGATGGGTAACTCCGAGGTTGGACACACAAATATAGGTGCAGGCAGAATTGTTTATCAGGAGCTTACAAGAATCACCAAATCTATTGAGGACGGCGATTTTTACGAAAACGAGGCTATGAGAACTGCTGTTCAGAACGCTATCGACAACGGCACTTCACTTCATCTTATGGGGCTTATGAGCGACGGCGGTGTTCATTCTCACAATTCTCATATCTGGGCAATCGTTAAGCTTGCAAAGAAAATGGGACTTGACAGAGTTTATCTTCACTGCATTATGGACGGACGTGATGTTCCACCCACAAGCGGTAAGGATTATGTAGCCGACGCTATTAAAAATCTTGACGAAATCGGCGTAGGTAAAATTGCAACGGTTGTGGGCAGATACTACGCTATGGACCGTGACAACAACTGGGACAGAGTTAAGAAAGCGTACGATGCACTTGTATTCGGCAAGGGTATTCAGACAAATGACCCTGTTAAAGCTATTGAGGAATCCTATGAAAAGGTTGACGCTGACGGCAAAAATGTAACTGACGAGTTTATTGAGCCTACAGTTTGCCTTGAAAATGAGGGAAGAATCGGCGCAAACGACAGCGTTGTATTTTTCAACTTCAGACCTGACAGAGCAAGAGAAATCACAAGAACCTTTGTTGATGACGATTTCAAGGGCTTTGACCGTGACCGTTTCCCTGTAACATACGTTTGTATGACACAGTATGACGCAACAATGCCAAACGTTCTTGTTGCCTTCAAGCCACAGAGCCTTGAAAATACCTTGGGTGAATACCTTGCAAAGAACAATATGACTCAGCTTCGTATAGCTGAAACTGAAAAATACGCTCACGTAACCTTCTTCTTTAACGGCGGTGTTGAGGCTGTAAACGAGGGCGAGGACAGAATCCTTATCCCATCTCCAAAGGTTGCAACATATGACCTTAAGCCCGAAATGAGTGCTTACGAGGTTTCCGAAAAGCTTGACGAGGCTGTGCTTTCAGGTAAATATGATGTTGTTATCGTAAACTTTGCAAACTGCGATATGGTAGGCCACACAGGAATTTTTGATGCAGCAGTAGCAGCAGTTGAGGCTGTTGACAAGTGCGTAGGCTCTCTTTACGAGGCTGTTAAGAAAATGGACGGTGCTCTCTTTATTACTGCCGACCACGGCAACGCAGACTGTATGAAGGAGCCTGACGGCTCACCGTTTACCGCTCATACAACAAACCCTGTTCCTTTTGTAGCCGCTAATTGCGGAGAAGGAACAGAGCTTCTTGAGGGTGGCAGACTTTGCGACATTGCTCCCACAATGCTTAAGGTTCTCGGTCTGCCACAGCCTGAGGAAATGACAGGCGTTTCACTTATCAAATAATTAAATCGCATATACCAAAAGCCTTCCGAAAAATCGGAAGGCTCAGACTGTCGATAAAGTGGTCTGAACCACGCCAAAGTACGTGAAGAATGAGAATTACTCGTAGGGGCTTGCAATGCAAGCCCGCTTTATTTTTCAGCGACTTAACAAATTTAAAAGCGGCATAAATTCAACATTTATGCCGCTTTTGGCGCTTTTCGTTTTTTGCTCGGAGGCAGTACCATTGTACAGCACCCACTCGCAAGAAAACGGAATTCAGCTCCATTTCTCGAAGTCTGCCAGCGTGTTGAAATCTGTAAATTGTCTTTTTCTACACGCTGAAGCCTTCCGAAAAATCGGAAGGCTTTTGAATTAGTATTTATCAATTTATTTTATTGTTCCGCTAATGCGGATTTTTTAATTTTTTTCGACAGGTTATAAATCATGGGGAAGCATCGACTAACAGAAAAAACAAATTTTACTTTGTATGGTTATTTATTGTTTCATAGTCGATATATTGCTGTCCTGCTTTTGGCGGATTTCCTGTTTTCGCCTCAATCATCTCTGTTACGGTTACAATCTGATATCCCTTTTCAATCAGCTTTGGTACTATTTTTTCTACTGCATCAGCGGTACTGGGGTAAATATCGTGCATAAGAATTATTGCACCGTCGTATACCTGACTGATTACATTCTTGTAAATCTTCTTGGCATCCTTTGACCTCCAGTCATCTGTATCAATGGACCAATAGGCAAGCGGCATACCCTCTTTTTTACATTCATTTCTTATATCCGATGTAAGATTACCTCCCGGACATCTGAAAATTGTAGGAGATTTTCCGCAGTATTTTTTAATCCTCTTACTTGCCTTGCTGATATCAGACGCTGTAACATTTTCACCGTAATGAATATGATTATATGTATGGTTTCCCAACTCACAGCCAAGCTCAATTTCCCTTTGAAGCAGTCTTTTAGTTTCGTCATTAACACGTTCTCCCACCATAAAGAAGGTGGCTCTTGCATTATACTTTTCAAGTACATCAAGAATTCTCTCTGTTGAATTTTCCCCCTCATAATCAAAGGCGGGACCGTCGTCAAAGCTTAAGGCTACCATGGGCTTATTGGGATTTATATCGCCTATATGCAGATCCTTTTCATTTATAACAGCATTTGCTATATTTCCCCAGCTTCCGTAAATTTTTTCTTTTCTGTCCATAAGATATGAACGTCCCTTTACATAATACGTATCGCCGGGATTAAGACCGTCAACAGAAATATTTCTTGTTTCGCTGTAGGGAATATCAATCATTGCGGAATCCGAAAACTTATCGTTTTTCGCATACTCAATTTCATATCCGGCTAAGTTATCGCCTGTTTCCCACTCAACAGACAATATTCCCTTTCCGCCTGAAAATGCGCTGACCTCAAGTGCCTCAGGCAAAGAATACACTCTAACCTTTTGCGCAGTTTCGCTTTCATACTCCTTGCCGAAATAATTTCTAAAGGCACTTACTTTTATATCATAAACGGTAGCTCCGGGTAAATTTTTAATTTCATATGAGCAGGTATCCCCACCATCAACCTTGCCCAGTCTTTCATATGTACCTTTTCCGTTATCTGACGAATTTCCGTTGTAGTAATAGATATAATAACCGTCTGCTTTTTTGACATTGTTCCACTTTACAATGACGGAGCTTGCGGAATTTGACTCCATTGCAACTCCGCTGACAGATTTTACCTCCTGATTACACACAACGGCAATAGCTGCCCCTGCCGAAATAATTATGACAGCAATAAGAAGAATTGAAACCACACTAATCTTCTTTTTATTTGTCAATAACTCATCTCCTCAAGAATTTGTAATCTAAATATAACACTTATAAAATAAAAGTCAACATAATATAACAAAAAGTTAAAATTTATTTAAACATTAGTAAAAAACTGACATTTTTTTAACAAAACAAATTAAAAATAAAATTTGTAAAATTTATAATTGACCTTACAGGGTCAAAGTGCTATTATATCTGTGGCAATTAAGAGACATATTTAATATGTTATTAAATATTTAATTATATATGGGAAATATGAAAGAGGTAGTTAAATGGAAAATCTAATTTTCGCTTTGATTGCTCTGCCCTTTGTCAGCGCTCTTTTACTCAGTATTTTCAAGAGCAATGTCATACGTCAGGCAGTCACCTATTTAAGCAGTGCGGCGCTTATAGGATTGGCAATTACTTTTGCCGTAAAATTTTTCAAGGGAGGCAGTGCGGCACTTGGATTTTTAACAGAAACGCCTATTATTAATCACGGTATGCTTGCGGTAGAGGCTTTCCTTATGGTGCTTGTAATAGTATTAAGCATCAAGTATAAAAAATTCTACATATCCTTGCTTTCGGTAGCTCAGACTGTACTGATGTTTTGGTACGAGCTGGGCGGTCACGAGCCTGAAAACGGCAGTTACAAAATGTATGTTGACCAGCTTACGGTAATAATGGTTCTCGTTATTGCCATTGTCGGTACGCTAATAACAGTTTATGCATGTGGATATATGAAAGATTACCATAATCACCACAAAGAATTTAAAGACAGAAGAAGATATTTTTTCTCTCTGCTTTATGTGTTCCTCGGGGCAATGTTCGGACTTGTTCTTTCAAACAACATTATCTGGATGTATTTCTTCTGGGAGATTACAAGCGTTGTATCCTTCCTTCTTATCGGCTATACAAGAACAGAGGAGGCAATTACGAACTGCTTCAGGGCTCTTTGGATGAACCTTTTAGGCGGATGCGGATTTGCCGCAGGTATTGTGCTTTTGGGAATAAAATTCAATGTTGAAGATTTCCAAATGCTTATAAAGTGTGACGGTGCATTGGTTGTAGCACCTGTTATTCTTCTTGCCTTTGCCGCTCTTACAAAGAGTGCTCAGCTTCCTTTCTCAAGGTGGCTTCTCGGTGCAATGGTTGCTCCTACACCTTCATCAGCACTTCTTCACAGTGCAACAATGGTTAAGGCAGGTGTTTATCTCCTTCTCAGACTTTCACCCGTTCTCCACAACACATATGCAGGAACAATGGTTAGCCTTGTGGGAGGCTTCACATTCCTGATTATGTCAATGCTGGCAATTACAGTAAGCGACGGCAAAAAGGTTCTTGCTTACTCCACTATATCAAACCTCGGTCTTATTACAGCCTGCGCCGGTATAGGTGCAGAGGAAACAATATGGGCAGGTATGTTCCTTCTCATTTTCCACGCTGTATCTAAATCACTTCTATTCCAAACTGTCGGTGCTATCGAAAACTCCACAGGCTCAAGAGATATTGAAACTATGCACGGTCTTGTTCGCCGTCATCCGTATCTTGCTTGGACACTTGTTATCGGTATTGCAGGAATGTTCCTTGCACCGTTCGGAATGTTATTCTCAAAATGGGCGGCTCTTAAAGCATTCATAGATAACGGCTCTGTAATTCTCGTTATGTTTGTCTGCTTCGGCAGTGCTACAACTCTTCTCTACTGGATGAAATGGATTGCAACTGTTCTTGCTTCAAAGAATAATGACGTTAAGGCAAAAAATACTACCTCTGCAAATCAATGGATTTCAATTCTTATCCACTCCATAGCAATGGTACTGCTTTGCTTTACATTCCCGTTTATTTCAAGCAATGTAATTATGCCGTATATCAACACCGTGTTCAATAATGCTTCTCAGGTTATTTCAGAGGACAATATGATAATTATGATGATTATGCTTGTGGCAATTTTCGTCGTTCCTCTTGCTTCCTGGGCAGGTGCAAAGCATACTGATTACCGCAAGGCTGACCGTTACATAAACGGTGTTAATGCCGGCGACCAAATGAATTACATTGATTCAGCCGGTGAAAAAAGACGTTTCTTCCTTGCTAACTGGTATATGGAGGATATTTTCGGTGAGAAAAAGCTTTGGGTACCGTCAGTTATTATTGCAATCGTAATAATTGCCGCTTTCTCGGTAATTTCAATAGGAGGTGCTGTATAATGGATATGTCAGTCAGAATAGCAATAAGCATGGCAGCTTACATAATTCTTGCACCTTTAATCGGCGGTCTTACCTCAGGCTTTGACCGAAAAATAACGGCTCGTATGCAGGGCAGACAGGGCCCTCCCCTTCTTCAGCCCTTCTATGACGTTATAAAGCTTATCAAAAAAGAAACAGTAGTTGTAAACCACGTTCAGATTTTTTATCTTGCTACATATTTTGTATTCATTCTTTTTACAGGCTGTCTTTTCTTCGGCGGATTTGATTTGCTCCTTGTATTCTTTGCTCTTACAACAGCAGATATGTTCCTTGTGCTTGCCGCAACAAGCAGCCATTCACCATATTCAAATATGGGTGCCAACCGTGAAATGATTCAGATGCTTGCATCTGAGCCGATGATGCTTTTGACAGCTGTAGGCTTCTACCTTTCAACAGGCTCATTTAAGGTTATTGACATTGTTGCCCATAAGGGACCTATGTCGGTTGTATTTCTTCCAGGCGTATTTGTAGGATTTATCTTTATTCTTACAATTAAGCTCAGAAAGCATCCCTTTGACCTTTCCACAAGCCACCATGCTCATCAGGAAATGGTAAAAGGTATCACAACGGAATTTTCGGGACAGTCCTTTGCTGTTATGGAAATTGCTCACTGGTATGAAAATGTATTTTTAATGGGTGTTATTGCTTTGTTCTTCTTCAATTCAAATTGGTGGTCAGCAATAATTGCCCTTGTTGCAATCGCAATTTCTTACTTTATCCTTATTCTTGTTGACAACACAAATGCAAGAGTAAAATGGAAAATGATGTTTAGAAATTGCTGGCTTACAACAATTATCATCGGCGCATTAAACGTATTCATTCTTGAAGTATTCGTTAAGGGGGTATAAGAATGGCAGATGTAACAAAATCACCGTGGATAATGCATTATGACGGCTCCAGCTGTAACGGCTGTGATATTGAGGTGCTTGCCTGTCTTACCCCTGTTTATGACGTTGAAAGATTCGGGGTCATCAACACAGGTAATCCGAAGCATGCCGATATTCTTTTGATAACCGGCTCTGTAAATGAGCAGAACAAAGACGTTGTTAAGCAGATTTACGAGCAAATGACAGAGCCAAAGGTCGTTTGCGCAATAGGAATATGTGCCTGCAACGGCGGTGTATTCAAGGACTGCTACAACATATTGGGCGGCGTTGACAAGGTTATCCCTGTAGATATATATGTACCCGGCTGTGCCGCAAGACCTGAAGCAATCATTGACGGCGTTGTTAAGTCATTGGCTTTGCTTAAGGAAAAAAGTGCAAAACTTCAGGAGGGTAAAAAATGAGAGAAGAATATACTCTTGAAACAGTTGAAATACCAGAGCTTTATAATATAATGCTCAGAAAACAAAGGGCAGGCTACCGCCTTATTCAGATTTGCGCTACTGCCTTTGAGGGCTATAATGAAATAATTTATTCGGTAGGGTATAATTATAGCTTTGAGAATTTCAAAATTATTGTTCCTATTGATACAGAGATTAGTACAATTTCCGATTTTTACCCATCTGCAATGCTCTATGAAAATGAAATGAAGGAGCTTTTCGGTGTAAAAATCAATTCAATAAATCCCGATTTCAACAATAAATTTTACAGAATTAAGGCTGAAACCCCTTTCAAAAAAGAGGTTAAAGAAGCTATTAAGATCATAAAAAAAGATGAGGAGGTGTCAGAATAATGGGTGAAAGGTCTGTAGTTCCATTTGGTCCTCAGCATCCCGTTCTTCCTGAGCCGATACATCTTGATTTGGTCCTTGAGGACGAAAAGGTTGTTGAGGCAATTCCGTCAATAGGCTTTGTTCACAGAGGACTTGAGCATTTGGCTGAAAAGAGAGATTTTAACGACTATCAGTATGTTGTTGAAAGAACCTGCGGTATATGCTCCTTCGGTCACGGTATGACCTACTGCGAGGCTGTTGAAAAGGTTTTCGGTGCAGAGGTACCTGAAAGAGGTCAGTATCTTCGTACAATTTGGTGCGAAATGAGCCGTATCCACTCTCACCTTTTATGGCTTGGTCTATTAGCTGACGCATTCGGCTTTGACGCTCTGTTTATGCAGTGCTGGAGAATGAGAGAAAAGGTTCTGGATATGTTTGAGACCTCCACAGGCGGCAGAGTTATTTTCTCTGTAAACAAAATCGGCGGTGTTCTTAAGGATATGGACTCCGCAATGCTTAAAAGCTTTGTTGACATTTTCAATTCAATGGAAAAAGATTTGAAAAAAATGACAAAGGTATTCTTAACAGACTATACCGTTATGTCAAGACTTAAGGGCGTTGGTATCCTCTCTAAAGAGGAGGCAATCCACCTCGGTGCCGTAGGTCCTATGGCAAGAGCATCGGGAGTAGAGCTTGACATACGTAAAACAGGCTATGAGGCTTATTCAAACGCAGAATTCGACATTATCACATCAAAGGACTGCGACGGCTATGCAAGATGCTCTGTTCGTATCGGAGAGCTTTTTCAGTCAATCAACATAATAAGACAGCTTGCTGAAAAAATCCCCGAAGGTCCCATTGCAACTGCTGTTAAGGGTAATCCCAACGGTGAGGCTTTTGCAAGAGTTGAACAGCCACGTGGCGAAGCAATTTACTATGTTAAAGGCAACGGAACAAAATATCTTGAAAGATTCAGAATGCGTACTCCTACATTTACAAATATTGAGGCTCTCATTCACATTCTGCCGGGCTCTGAGCTTGCAGATGTTCCGCTTCAGATACTTACTATTGACCCGTGTATAAGCTGTACTGAAAGATAGGAGGTAAAGTGCTATGGGAATTATGGATTTTACATCACAGGCAATCAAAAATCTGTTTTCAAAGCCTGCTACCTCAAACTATCCCGAAGTTGCAAGGGTTTATCCCGAGGCAAGCAGAGGTCACGTTGAAATAAATATTGACGACTGTATTATGTGCGGACTTTGCTCAAGAAAATGTATGTCAGGTGCAATTACGGTTGACAGAAATACAAAAACCTGGACCATTGAAAGAATGGGCTGTGTTCAGTGCGGTAGCTGTGTTACTGCCTGCCCTAAAAAATGTCTTTCAATCGTTCCCGGCTACACTCAGCCGTCAGAGAATAAAACAGTTGACTCCTACAGTCAGCCTATTCCCGAAACACCTGCCGGCAAGGTTACAAACGATATGGAGAAATGTATTCTCTGCGGTCTTTGTGCAAGAAAATGTCCACAGGAATGTATCACGGTTGACAGAAAAGAGTCTAAAACCTGGACTATTGACCGTGACAAATGTGTTCAGTGCGGAGCCTGTGTTGATGCCTGCATTAAGTTCAAGGCTCTTTCTATGACAGAGGACGACGGCGAAAAGGGACTTTGTACCCTTCATAAAGAATAAAAACACTACGGTGCTATTATGACTGTTAAATTAACTTTCAAGGGAATTGTTCAGGGCATCGGCTTCAGACCGACTGCTCAAAGGCTTGCCCTTGAATACGGTATAAAAGGTCAGATAAAAAATTCAGGCGGCAGCGTCGAATTGATAATCAGTAAGGATTCACAGACGTTGGATAAATATATCCAACGTCTTGTTTCTATGTTTGAAATCAAGTCCTTTATAAGAGAAGAAATTGAAGAAATGTATTTTGATGATTTCAAAATTGTTTCCTCGTCAAAGAACTTTAACACACCGTTTATTACTCCTGACCTTGCCACCTGCCCCGACTGTGAAAGAGAGTTAAAGGACAGTAAAGACAGACGATTTCACCACCCTTTTATAAGCTGTATCAACTGCGGACCGAGATATACAATTATCAAAGGCCTCCCCTACGACAGAGAAAATATAACTATGTCCGATTTCGAAATGTGCGAGGACTGTCAAAAGGAATACACCACCCCCTCTGACAGACGGTGCCACGCTCAGACAATCGCCTGCAATGACTGCGGTCCCGTTACGAATATATCTGTTGAAAAGGCAGTAGAAATACTGAAAAGCGGTAAAATCCTTGCAATTAAGGATATAGGCGGATATCATCTTGCCTGCCGTGCAGATATGCCCGAAAGCGTCAACGAAATCAGAAAAATCAAGGGCAGAGAAGAAAAGCCCTTTGCCGTAATGTTTTCTTCTTTAAGGCAGATTGAGGAATACTGCTACGTAAACAGCAAGGAAAAAGAGCTTTTGCTGTCAAGTGCAAGGCCTATTGTTCTACTTGAAAAGAAAAAGGATTTTGACAAATCCGTATGCGGTGAAAGTGATTATATCGGTGCATTTCTCCCCTGCAATCCTCTGCAAATTCTAATTCTTGATGAAATTTCTCCACTTGTTATGACAAGTGCAAACATAAGCAGTGAACCGATTATCATTGATGACAGGGAAATAGAAAAATTCGGTGTTGATATTATTTCACACAACCGAGAAATACTTACTCCCATTGATGACAGCATTTTAAAGGTTACGGCAGGGAGAGTTCAGTTTATCAGACGTGCAAGAGGCTATGTTCCCCTTGCAATAGAAATTGATAAAAAATCGAAAAAGGATACACTTTGCCTCGGCGGTGATTTAAAATCAGTCTTTGCATTTCACCGTGACAAATATGTATTTATGAGTCAGCATTTCGGTGATTTAGAGGATGCAGACGCTTTAAATGCTTTTAAAAGTAGCATTAAAAGATTTGCCGATTTACATTCCTTTAAGACTGATAAAATCGTTTCCGACAGTCACCCGAATTACTATTCTTCAAATTTATTTAAGAATGATTTGACTGTTCAGCACCATAAGGCACATATTGCCTCGGTAATTGCCGAGCATAAATTAAAAGGAAAAATTCTCGGCTTCGCCTTTGACGGCACAGGCTATGGCGATGACGGTGCTATATGGGGCAGTGAGGTCTTTATCTTTAACGAAAAAAGCAAGGATAAATTTGAAAGAAAAGAGCATTTAGATTACACTAAAATGCCTGCATCAGATGAAATTTCAAAAAACGCCGATTTGGCACTTGCCTGCTATTTGGGTGGTAACAGTCTGATTGACAAGGCAGTAAAAAACAACATAAACACAGTAAATTCATCAAGTATGGGCAGGCTTTTTGACGCAGTATGCGCATTGCTTGACATAAAGCATTACAATAGCTTTGAGGGAGAATGTGCCTGTGCTCTTGAAAGCACCGCAAGAAAGACAAAAAAATCTTATCCTATAAACATAAGTCTTAATCCTATTGAGATTTTAACGCAGATGAAAAATGCAGATGCACCAAAGGAAGAGCTTGCTTTGGGCTTTCATATGATGATTTGCAATATGATTTTAACTCTGTCTGAAAAATACAGAAAAAGTGACAGCATAAATCAAATCGTTCTTTCGGGCGGAACATTTAATAATAAAATAATTACTGAAAACACAATAAATCTTCTTGAAAAGAACGGTTTTGATGTTTATATAAACGAGCAGGTGCCCTGCGGTGACGGCGGACTTGCTCTCGGTCAGGCATATATTGCCGCAATGGAGGACTAAAAATGTGTGTTGCAGCACCGGGTAAGGTAATTGAAATAAACGGCGACACAGTCGTAATAGACTATAATTCAAACAAGGTAAACGCAAGCAAGGGTATCGTTGACATTAAGGTAGGCGACTATGTGCTTGTCCACGCAGGGCTGATTATTCAGGTGCTTTCCGAGGACGAGGCAGAGGCAATGGCTGAAATTTTCAGCGAGCTTGAGAATTTATAAAATGGATATTAAAGAGATTGTAAAATATTTAAGCGAATACGACGGCAAAGAGCTTCGGCTTATGGAGGTCTGCGGAACTCATACGGCGGCTATCAGAGAAAACGGTATACCGTCACTTTTAAGCAGTAAAATAAAGCTTATAAGCGGCCCCGGCTGTCCTGTATGCGTAACCGTCGCAAGCTATATTGACAGACTTTGCGAGCTTGCTCTATCTCCTAACAGCTGCGTTGTCACCTTCGGTGATACGTTAAGAGTTCCGGGGTCTGAAAGAGCACTTCAAAATGTTAAATCTTTGGGCGGAAAAGTACATATGGTTTACTCCCCCCTTGAGATTATCAGCCTTGCTGAAAATGACAGGGACACCACATTTATTTTCGCCGCTGTGGGCTTTGAAACCACAACTCCGATTTACGCCGTTTTGCTTGATAAGATAATAAAAGAGAATATTGAGAATATAAAATTTCTTACTGCACTTAAAACAATGCCACCCGCTATTGAAGCATTGTGCAAAAACGGTGAAAGCATTGACGGCTTTCTTGCCCCCGGACATGTTAGTGTTATTACAGGTGCAGATGCCTTTAAGCCTCTTGCAGAAAAATACGGCCTCCCCTTTGTTGTCAGTGGATTTAAGGGAGAGGAGCTTTTAGCATCAATCTATTCCCTTGTTAGACTTCAGGGACAGGGCAAGGTTTTAAACCTTTACAAATCAGCTGTTACCGACAGCGGAAACAAAAAGGCACAGGAGCTTGTAAGCAAATATTTTATGCCCTATGACGCCTGCTGGAGAGGTATGGGAAAAATCGAAAATTCAGGTCTTGTTCTCCGTGACGAATATCTGAAATATGATGCAGGAAGCAAAGAACTTTTTGAGGACAGCATAAAAAACGGTTGCAGCTGCGGTGATGTTATCACAGGCAAAAAATCTCCAACCGACTGTCCTCTTTTCGGTAAGGTCTGCACTCCGGAAAGCCCAAAAGGTGCCTGTATGGTTTCAGGTGAAGGTGCCTGCTTTAACTACTTTACAAACAGATAATATGAGGTGTAATATGAAAATTACATTAGCACACGGAAGTGGCGGAAAATCAACTAACGATTTGATAAAAGCTGTTTTTGCAAAAAATTTTTCAAATCCCATACTTAATATGATGGAGGACAGCGCAGTAGTTGACGGCTCACAAAGAATTGCCGTTACTACAGACTCCTTTGTTGTAACACCGCTGATATTCAAGGGCGGAGATATCGGCAGGCTTGCTGTCTGCGGAACTGTAAATGACCTTTTAATGCGTGGTGCCGTGCCGAAATACATCACATCTGCCTTTATCATCGAGGAGGGCGCAGATACAGAAACGCTGGAGCTTATTGCAAAATCAATGGCTGATACTGCTAAAGAAGCAGGTGTTACCGTAATCTGCGGTGACACAAAGGTTATTGAAGGTAACGGCGGTATTTATATAAATACCACAGGTGTAGGCTTTATAAAATACAGTACGGATATTGTTTCATCAAACATACGTCAGGGCGATGCAGTAGTTGTCAGCGGTAATATGGGCGACCACCACGCAACAATCCTGTCGGCACGTATGGAGATTGAAAACGACATAAAATCAGACAATGCCCCATTATGTGAAATGGTGAGAAATATGCTAAAAGGCGGAATTGAGCTTCACTGTATGAGGGATATCACAAGAGGCGGTTTGGGAACGGTTTTAAATGAGCTTGCAGACGCATCAAAGGTGAATATCGAAATTGAAGAAGAAAAGCTTCCTGTCAATGACGAGGTAAAGGCTTTCG
The DNA here is from genome assembly GCA_051894075.1 of Eubacterium sp. Classification (GTDB taxonomy): domain Bacteria; phylum Bacillota; class Clostridia; order Oscillospirales; family Acutalibacteraceae; genus Eubacterium_R. The sequence continues at coordinate 1,303 of JBJFHZ010000067.1, read as the reverse complement.
CAAAAATCCTCGGTCTTGACATTATGCATATGGGTAATGAGGGCAAGCTTGTTGCATTTATGCCAAAGGAGCAGGCGCAAAGGGCTGTAGAAATTATACGAAGCAGTAATTACGGCGAAAATGCCCAAATAATCGGTGAGGTCAAAGCAGGAAAGGGAGTTACAATGATAACACCTATCGGCGGAAAAAGAACAATTACGGTTCTCTACGGTGAAGGACTTCCGAGAATTTGCTGATAAAATAACAGGAGAAAAATATGCATCTTTTAGAAATCGACAAGGAAAATTATATCGGTCAGGCTGACCCGTTTATTTTTGAAAGCAAGGGGAAATATTATATTTACACCACAGGTGACGACGGAATATACGCTTACCACGCTGACGATTTATTCGGCAAATGGAGCTTTGCGGGAAAGGTGTTCACATATCCAGACGTGGAAGATTTTTGGGCTCCGTCTGTAATTGAGGTTGACGGAACATATTATATGTACTGCTCATTTGAATTTTACGGTGACACTCCCGACAAGGGCGGTCACAGGCAGACAATGTTTGTCTCAAGCAGTAAAAATCCCCTTGGTCCCTTTGAAAATCCTAAACAGCTTCTTCATCCTTTTTCTATTGACTCCCATGTTGTAAAAAACGAAAGCGGAATGTTCATTTTTTATTCAACAAACACCTTTGAGGGCGAAAGGCCGGGAACATATATTGTTGTTGACCGGTTGCTTGACCCTGAAACTGCCGAGGGTAAACCTCTTCCTGTTGTTGTGCCTACGCTTGACGAGGACGTCTATATGAAGGACAGATACAAGAAAGGCGAAAACTGGCACACAATTGAGGGTGCCTTTTATTTCAAGGAGGGCGACTGGCAGTACCTTATGTATTCGGGAAACTGCTATCAACAGCCTACATATTACATCGGCTACGCAAGAGCAAAAACCAAGGAAACCGATTTAACAAAAATTAAATTTGAAAAATATCCCGACGATAAAACGTATGCTCCCGTGCTCAAGGCAAACGAATTTGAGGAGGGCACAGGCCATCACTCAATGATAAAACACAAGGGCGAATGGTACGCAGTTTACCACGCAAGAGATATTGAGGACGACGGTCTAAAGGGTGATAGAAGAAACGCAAGAATTTGTAAGCTTCACGTCAATGACGGTATTATCACCGCAGAAAGATATAAAGACAAGGTATAAAAAAGCACCGCAGAAAGTAAAGCTTCTGCGGTGTTTTTGTTAATATAAAATAGGGTTTGTCGGGATGTATTTGTAGCAAATTTATGGCTCCCTTGTGTAAAGGGA
>JBJFHZ010000066.1:0-48267 GCA_051894075.1 Eubacterium sp. | reverse complement strand
TTAGGGTTTGTAGGGGGGTGTATTTGTAGCAAATTTATGGCTCCCTTGTGTAAAGGGAGCTGTCTGCGTTAGCAGACTGAGGGATTGTTACAACCCCTCCGAGTTGCCTTACGGCAACCCACCTCCCCTTACACAGGGGAGGCTCAATTCGGTTCGACAAATCATAATTTCGGGCAGGCACAGAGACCTGCCCCTACAAAAGTTTAAACAACAGTTTTACCTCGGCACAGTGCACATTGTGCGCGTGCCGACAGAGCAGAGGGGATTATCAAGGGGAATGGGCATCTTTGATGCTTCCCCTTGATTTGCTTTCTTTGTTTCGTTTCTTTCGCAATCCGAAAGAAATGAAAAACCCCGCGTTAGCGGAAACATAATATATCTGCTTTTGCAGATGTACTATACAAACCCTAATTTGTCAATATTTTCTCTATAATAAAAGGCTGTATCTTCTCGGATACAGCCTTTTGAAATATACAATTGTAAATCAAACGAAAACCGAAATGACGTAGCCGACATATCCGGCAAGCATCACAACACCCTGCCATCTGTTGAATTTCTTTGTAATGATTGTTGGGAAAATTGCAATGGCTATTGCCGCAAGACAAACAATCATATCTATTGTTACAGATGATGCGGAAACTGCAAGTGCGCCTGTGCCTTTGCCCGTAGAAACAAATGAGCAGATAGGAAGAATAAGAGTAAGGTCGATGATATTTGCACCGAGAATGTTACCGACCGAAAGTGCTCCAACCTTCTTTCTTAGAGCGGTAATAGTTGTTACAAGCTCAGGAAGAGATGTACCGATAGCAATAGCAACTACACTTATAACTCTCTGTGGGATACCGAGGCTTTGAGCAATTTGTGTTCCGTAGTCAACAAGCAAATCTGCACCTACAACAATACCTGCGGCACCGAGAACGAAGAAAATAATGTTCTTTGCCCAGTCCTTTCCTGTTGCAGTTGCCTTTGTAGGAACAATATCGTCCTCCTCCTGAAGACCGATATTAGTGGGACTTGGTTCAAGATGTGTTTGCTCATTTTTCATAGAGATAAAATTCTCAATGAAGAAGGCAATGAATATTGCAATAAGAACAATTAAACCGATAGTTGAAAGGCTATAGTAGTCGTTTGTTTCACCCTCAAATGTAAGCGACTGCTTTTGAGTGAAGATACAGCCGAGAACAAGTGCCGCAGAAGCACCGAACATCATAAGAGCCTTTGGAGTGAATTCCTTTCGCTTAATTGCAAAGGGCATACATACAATGAAAATACCCATAATCATAGCTGTATTAGCCGTAACGGAGCCTATTGCATTTCCTGCCGCCATATCAACATTACCCTTTGCAGTTGCCTGAATACTAACAATCATTTCAGGCAAGGTAGTGGCGATTGATACAATAGTTGCGCCGATAACGAATTTAGGAACACCGAGCACCTCGGCAATCCAGCTTGCACTGTCAACAAACCAGTCTCCGCCCTTGATAATCAGAACAAGACCGATTAAAAACAGCACATACATTAATACTGTTTCCATTATTTTAACCACCTTTGTATTATTTATATTGTAACCATATTATAATAAAGTATAAACCCATATTTTGTCAATATAAAATGTATATTGTGTTAGTAATAAAATTATGCTACAATAATAAAAAATGATGAACGGGGTGATATTTTGCCTGAAAAAAATAAAAAAATACTTTCCTTTGTAATTCCTGTTGTTGCGGCTGTGCTGGTGATGGTAAGCTTTGCGGTCAGCGGTCATATTACAAAAAAGTCTGATGAAAAAAATCCAACGGCAACCACCGAGGTTTCGGTTGTAAATGAGGAAGCTACCCAAAGCACTAAGCCTCAAAATTCTAAGGTTACACTTATGGCTGTGGGAGATAATCTTATTCATAATACACTTATTGCCGCAGGAGAGCAGGAGGACGGCTCCCTTGACTATTCCTCTCTTTACGCAAATATAAAGCCCGAGATTGAAAAATTCGATATTGCTGTAATTGACCAGGAAACCATTTTAGGCGGCAGCTCCTTTGATTATACGGGATATCCTATGTTCAATTCTCCTTGGGAAATCGGCGAAGCCGCCATTGACGCAGGCTTTGATATTTTCAACTGTGCCACAAATCATACTATGGATATGGGATGGCAGGGAATTGAAAAGGAAATTGAATTTTTCTCAAATCATAAAGAGGTTGTTCAGCTTGGTGTAAATGCCAACGAAAATTCATATAATCAGATTACCTATTATGAGAAAAACGGCATTACCTTTGCAATGCTTAACTATACCTATGGTACAAACGGTATTTCTCTTCCTCAGGACAAGCCTTGGTGCGTTAATCTTCTTGAAAAGGATAAGGTTACAAAGGATATCACAGAGGCGAGAAAGCACGCAGATGTAGTTATAGTTTTCCCCCACTGGGGAACGGAAAACAGCCATGATATCTCCGACTATCAGGAGGAATATACAAAGCTGTTTTCAGATCTTGGTGTTGATATAGTTATCGGCTGTCACCCCCATGTTCTTGAACCTGTGAAGTGGATTACGAATAAGGAAACAGGTAAAAAAATGCTTATCTATTATTCTGTGGGAAATTTTATTTCTCATCAGATTGAGCTGGACCAGCTTTGCGGCGGTATGGCACAGATAACTATTGAAAAGCACGGTGAGGAAATTGAAATAAGCTCTGCAAAGCTTGTTCCCATTGTTTGCCATTATAACAGAGGGGAAGACGGTAAATTCAAATTTAATGTGTATAAGCTTGCTGATTATACAAACGAGCTTGCCGAGTCCCATTCACAAAGCGGCGGTACAGTTGAATATTATACAGAGCTTTGCAAGGACGTCATCGACGAAGAATTTTTGAGCATAAAGTAAATATAATAAAATGAAAAATCTCAAGTCGCAACGGCTTGAGATTTTTTGCGTTCATTCTTCATTTTCTTCAAGATTTTCAAGTGCAACCCTTACAGCCTCAACAACAAATGCCGTAAAAGTACAGTCCTTGCCTTGTATTGCATTTTCAACCTTGTCTATTACATCGTTTGGAAATCTAATGCATTTATTAGTTGTGGGCGGTACGCTTGGTATTGTAAATTTTTTCATACAGAATTTCCTTTGTTTTATTTTTTTAGTATCCTAATTGTATAATATGTTAAGCAATGCATATGCAATACATACGCATAACAAACGTATTGCAATTTTTCTTTTAATATGTTATGATGTAGTTACTAAAAAATTAAAGGAGAGTTTTATTATGAAACTTACAAAAAGATTATTCAGTTTGTTTTTATCAATCGTAATGCTTCTAAGCGTTACCGCAGGTCTTGATTTGACGGCTAATGCTGAGGTTTTAACTGGCAATTGTGGAGCAGAAGGTGACGGAAGTAATGTAACCTACAACCTTGATATCGAAACAGGTGTCTTAATAATTTCTGGCACTGGATTGATGAATGACTATAATGATGTTAATACTTCACCGTGGTATAGAAATCGTTATTCAATCAAATCAGTTGAAATAGCAAATGGTGTAACAAGTATAGGAAGATTTGCATTTTGTAGTTGTAGTTGTATAATAAGTGCAACAATAGGAAATAGCGTAACAACAATAGGCGATTACGCGTTTTGGGGTTGCGAAAGTTTAATGAGCATAGAACTAACAAACAGCATAACAAGTATAGGTGATGGTGTATTTGATAATTGTAGCAGTTTAACAAGTGTAATAGTAGACAGCAATAATACAAATTATAGCTCACAGGAAGGAGTATTGTTTAATAAAGATAAAACTGCTTTGATACAATATCCAATAGGTAATACAAGAGCATCATATACAATACCTAAAAGCGTAACAAGTATAGGCAGTAGTGCATTTGAAGGTTGCAAAAGTTTAACAAGTGTAACAATAGGTGACAACGTAAAAAGTATAGGCAAGCGGGCATTTGATAGTTGCAGCAGTTTAACAAGCGTAACAATGGGTAACAATGTAACAAGTATAGGTGATGATGCATTTTATAATTGCGACAGTTTAACAAGCGTAACAATACCAGACAGTGTAACAAGTATAGGTGATGATACATTTCATCATTGCGACAGTTTAACAAGTGTAACAATAGGTAACAGCGTAAAAAGTATAGGCAAGCGGGCATTTGATAGTTGCAGCAGTTTAACAAGTGTAACAATAGGTAATAGCGTAACAAGTATAGACAAGTGTGCATTTTACGATTGTACAAGCATAACAGATGTTTATTATTCCGGCAGTAAGGAGGAATGGAATAATATTTCAATAGATGATAGTAATTCCTGTATAACTGATGCAACTATCCACTGTGCTGACGGTACAATTAACGAAAAAGATATAACAACACCAACCAAACCGACAACTACAACACCAACACAGCCAACAACACAGGCACCGACTCAAGCTCCTGCTAGTGTAACTTCAACAACCAATCCTGCACAGAAAACCACCACTAAGCCTGCAACAACTGTTAAAAAGCCTAAGTCAACATCAATCAGCAAGCTGACAAAAGGTAAAAAGCAGTTCAAGGTAACTTGGAAAAAGGTAAGCAGTATCAGCGGATATCAAATTCAGTATTCAACCGATAAGAAATTCAAGAAGAGTACTAAAACCGTAACTGCAAAGAAGAGCAGTACATCGGCAACAATCAAAAAGCTGAAATCAAAGAAGACATATTATGTTCGTGTTCGTACATACAAAACAGTCAAAGTAAACGGCAAGTCAACAAAGGTTTATTCTTCTTGGTCAAAGGTTAAGTCTGTTAAAACAAAGTAAAATGTCAAGATATGTGTAAATTGCACAAAAAGGTTTTGAGTGACTCCTTGCTCACGATAGATAATTGACAAATTTACACAAAAAAGTTGACAATCTTATTTGACAACAGTATAATGGCATTGTAGTTAAGAACGAGGGCGTTCCGATTTATCGGAGCGCCCTTATCTATTTTTAAACTAAAGAGAGGAGTATTTACTATGAGTAAGTACACAAAGGAAGACATCCTTAAAAGCGCTGAAGAAAACGGCGTAGAATTCATCAGACTTCAGTTTACCGACGTATTCGGTATTATGAAGAATGTTGCAATCACAAGCTCACAGCTTGAAAAAGCACTTGATAACGAGTGCATGTTTGACGGCTCATCAATCGACGGCTTCGTAAGAATTAATGAGTCTGATATGTATCTTCATCCCGATTATGACACATGGACAATTTTCCCTTGGAGAAAGCACCAGAATGCTCAGACAGCACGTCTTATCTGCTCTGTTTACTGTGCAGACAATAAAACACCGTTCCTCGGTGACCCGAGAAACGTACTTCAGAAGGTTATTGATGAGGCTGCTGAAATGGGCTACACCTTCAATGTAGGTCCTGAGTGCGAATTCTTCCTCTTTAAGCTTGATGAGGACGGCAATCCAACAACAACCACAGGTGACGAGGGCGGTTACTTTGACCTTAACCCAATCGACCACGGTGAAAACTGCCGTCGTGATATCTGCCTTGCTCTTGAGGAAATGGGCTATACAATTGAGGCTTCTCACCACGAGGTAGCAGAAGGTCAGCACGAAATCGACTTCAAGTTTGACGAAGTTATGACAACTGCCGACAGAGTTATGACCTTTAAGCACGTTGTTAAGACATATGCCACAAAGCACGGTCTCCACGCTACATTTATGCCAAAGCCGATTTACGGTATCAACGGTTCGGGTATGCACACAAATATGTCACTTACAACTACTGACGAAAACGGAAAGGTTGTAAATGCTTTCTATGACCCAGAAAGTCCTGACGGACTCAGCAAGGTTGCTTATAGCTTCATTGCAGGTGTTCTTGAGCACGTTAAAGGTATTGCAGTTTATTCAAACCCAACAGTAAATTCTTATAAGAGACTTGTTCCGGGTTATGAAGCTCCTACTTATATTGTTTGGTCTGCTTCAAACCGTTCCTGTCTTGTTCGTATTCCTGCATCAAGAGGAATGGGTACCCGTGTAGAGCTTCGTTGTCCTGACCCGACCTGTAACCCTTATCTTGAAATGGCTCTTTGTCTTGCAGCAGGTCTTGACGGTATCAAGAGAAATCTTGAGCCTGCTCCGGCAGTTGATTACAACGTATTTGACCTTTCAGCAGAAGAGCTTGAGGAAAGAGAAATTGAATGTCTCCCCGGCTCACTTGAGGAAGCAATCAAGGCATCAGAGGCTGATCCGTTCGTTAAAGAAACAGTGGGCGACCACGTATTCAACGCTTACACAGAAGGTAAGAAGGCTGAGTGGGACGACTACAGAACAAAGGTTTCCCAGTGGGAAATTGACAAGTATATGGTTAATTATTAATACCGTTAGAGTGTTAATATAATTTCGTACCGAATGGGAGTATAGTTGCTTTATTTGTAAATGCATCTGTAAGCGACTGCCGTAGTGGCGACCATTGGTCACACGTATGGAGCTAAAACATATGTGTTTTTGCAGAAAGCTATCGTAGGGGCGACCATTGGTCGCCCGCATGAAAGGGCTTAAATATGTGATTGTATTAAAGCGGTCGCAAAACAAAAAGTTTTGCGTGGGCGGTCGCAAACGAAGACGCAGGGCGGTACCCTAAATTTTGTTCGTATGCTAAAGCACACTCCAAAATTTAGACCGATGTTAAGTTCTTGTGTTCAGTTGTATGCAGTCATAGACATATGCAGTCGCAAAACAAAAAGTTTTGCGTGGGCGGTCGCAAACGAAGACGCAGGGCGGTACCCTAAATTTTGTTCGTATGCTAAAGCACACTCCAAAATTTAGACCGCTACTAAGTTCTTATTGCTCCCTTCATCTGCCACCGGCAGCGGTCGCAAACGAACCCTCTCTTATGGCTTTATGCCATTTTGTTAAGCCGGCAAGGGTATTTGCCTGCGTCGGCTTAACCTAATTAACCGACACAAAGGGGTGTCCGTAGTAATACGGGCGCCCCTTTTTTTCATACCTATTTTTCAGATATTTCAAAAAATTTATGTATCTGTCATTATCTAAGGAGGAGATTTTTATGGGTATTGAATCAATTTTAGAAATCGTAGACGGCGAAGCCTTCGCCATATGGTTTCTTATAGGTGCGGCGCTTGTATTCTTTATGCAATGCGGATTTGCTATGGTAGAGACAGGCTTTACCAGAGCTAAGAATGCAGGCAACATTATTATGAAAAACCTTATGGACTTCTGCATAGGTGCTGTAATGTTCATTGTTTTAGGCTTTGGTCTGATGATGGGCGAGGAGTGCCTTGGTGGTCTTGTAGGTATGCCGACGCTTGGACTTCTTACAGATTATGCAGGCAATGCAGAAAACTGGTCCAGCTTCGTATTTAACCTTGTATTTTGTGCTACAGCGGCAACAATCGTTTCGGGCGCTATGGCAGAGCGTACAAAGTTTATTTCCTACTGCATCTATTCAGCAGTTATTTCGGCTGTTATTTATCCTATTGAGGCAGGCTGGATTTGGAATCCAAACGGCTGGCTTGCAGTAAGAGGCTTCCACGATTTTGCAGGCTCAACAGCAATTCATATGGTAGGCGGTATTGCCGCATTTATCGGTGCCGCAATGCTCGGACCTCGTATCGGTAAGTATAAAACAGATAAGAAAACAGGTAAAAAGGTTGCAAAGGCTATCCCCGGTCACTCCCTTACATTAGGTGCACTTGGCGTATTTATCCTTTGGTTCGGTTGGTACGGCTTTAACGGTGCCGCCGCAACATCAACAGATTCTCTTGCATCAATTTTCCTTACAACAACTCTTTCCCCTGCAGTAGCAACTGTAGTAACAATGATTTTCACCTGGATAAAAGATGGCAAGCCTGATGTTTCAATGTCACTTAACGCATCACTTGCAGGCTTGGTTGCAATTACTGCTCCCTGTGACTGCGTAGATGCCTTCGGTTCAATGATTATCGGTGCCGTTTCAGGTATCCTTGTAGTAGTTGCAGTTGAGGTAATTGATAAAAAGCTCAAAATTGATGACCCTGTAGGTGCTGTTGCAGTTCACTGTGTAAACGGTATTTGGGGTACAATCGCTGTAGGTCTATTCTCAAACGGTATGGACGGAGTAGGCAAAGGACTCTTCTACGGCGGTGGCTTCAAACAGCTTGGTATTCAGCTTGTAGGCTTTGCCGCAGTTGCCGCTTGGACTGTAGTTACAATGCTTATCGTATTTACCGTTATCAAGAAAACAATCGGACTTCGTGTATCTGCTGAGGAAGAAATCAAAGGTCTTGACGCAACAGAGCACAATCTCCCATCTGCATATGCTGATTTTATGCAGCCCGGATTTACTCCCGATGTTATCGGAGGAGCCACTGTTACTGCTCCTGTAACACCTGCTGTTTCAGTTGAAAAGGCAGTTCCTGTTGAAACATACACAACTAATACCGAAGCAAAGCTTTCAAAGGTAGTTATGATTTTCAACCCTGCTAAGTTTGAAGAAATAAAAGAATCTATGAACTCAATCGGTGTAACGGGTATGACAGTTACAAATGTAATGGGTTGCGGAACTCAGAAAGGTCATATCAGAAAGTACCGTGGTGTTGAGATTGAGGAAATGAGCCTTAATCCAAAGATGAAGCTTGAAATGGTTGTTTCTGCTGTTCCTGTTTCAACCGTTATTGACACGGCACGTAAGGTGCTCTATACAGGAAATATCGGCGACGGTAAAATCTTTGTATATGATGTTGAGGACGTCGTTAAGGTTCGTACAGGTGAGCACGGCTATGATGCTTTACAGGGAGAAGACGATATATAAGGGCTTTGATTAATTTTCGTAGCTGGAATCAAAACAGAAAATGCCACGAAGCTGTTTCGTGGCATTTTTGCATATTATTCCATAAATGGCATTGTTAATAAATATACACTAATATTCACCAAAAACTGTATAAATATGTAAAAAATATTAATTTTTATGTGAAATTATACATAAAAATCGCAAAAATTCATATTATTTTCTCTAATCGGTATAATTGACTGCTGTCTGTATGTTGGTGTAAAATTTAGATAGCATATTGAATAGATTTATATATGCAACTCTTTTTGCAGACATTTTTTAAAAACAGGTTTGCTATCTTTTAAGGAGAGATGAATATGTTAAAAGAGGGAGAAATAAGAATTCCTTCAGGCTGTGCCATTGCCGCAATTATAGATAGAAAAGGCAATAGAATAAACGGCTCTGAAATTATAAAATCAATAGCACTTATGCACGACAGGTCTAACGGCTTGGGCGGTGGCTTTGCGGCTTACGGTATTTATCCCGAGCATAAGGACCAGTATGCTATTCACGTGTTCTTTGACACTACTGAGGCAAGAAAGCAATGCGAGGACTTTTTGTTCAGACATTTCAATATTGACGTCGCTGAGCGTATACCCACAAAGCAGGTTGCCAGCATTGAAAAGGGTCCTGACATTTGGAGATATTTCGGCAAGGCTAACCGTGTTCGTATGAAGGATGCAAGACTTGACGAGCAGGAATATGTAGCTCAGTGCGTAACGAAGGTAAATAACGAAATTGAGGGAGCTTATATTTTTTCAAGCGGAAAGAATATGGGATGCTTCAAGGCAGTGGGATATCCTGAGGATGTTGGAGAATTTTATATGCTTGACCAGTATGAAGCGTATATTTGGACAGCTCACGGAAGATTTCCAACCAATACACCCGGTTGGTGGGGCGGTTCCCATCCGTTCAATATCCTTGACTGGTCAATAGTCCATAACGGTGAAATTTCATCATATGATGCTAACCGTCGCTATATCGAGCAGTTCGGATACATCTGCACAATGCAGACTGATACAGAGGTTATCACATATTTGTTTGACCATCTTTTGCGCCACCATAATCTTCCTATCGAGGTTGCGGCAGATGTGCTTACCGCACCTGAATGGGACGAGATAGACAGAATGGACGATGAAAGAAAAGAATATTTTACAAATCTTCGTTCAATTTACAACGGCGCTTTGGTAAACGGTCCTTTCTCTGTAATTCTCGGCTCAAACAAAGGACTTCTTGCTATTAATGACAGACTAAAGCTTCGTTCTCTTACTGCCGCAACTAAAGGCAACAGAGCGTATTTCGCTTCAGAGGAATCTGCAATCAGAATAATCTGCCCCGATCCTGAAAAGGTTTGGTCGGTGTCAGGTGCAGAGCCTGTTTTTATACCTCTTGAGCTTGATGAAGAGGAGGAAAATGACTGATGATAAATTATATTCCGAGAAAATTTACCGTTGTCAGAGATAAGGAGCTTTGTATTAACTGCGGCTGCTGTGTAAGACAATGCTCAAATGAATGTCATTTTTTTGATGACGACGGAAAAACAGTTCGTGTAAATTCACAAAACTGCGTTGCCTGTCACAGATGCGTTGACCTCTGTCCAACAGGTGCACTTCGTATAGAGAAATATGTATGCGATTACAGAGATAATGCTAACTGGACTCCCCAGTACCAGCAGGAAATCTGCCGTCAGGCAGAAACGGGCTCGGTGCTTCTTTCGGCAATGGGTAATCCAAAGCCTTATCCTATCTACTGGGATAAAATACTTCTTAACGCATCACAGGTAACGAACCCGTCTATTGACCCCCTTCGTGAGCCAATGGAAATCAGAACGATTTTGGGACGTAAGCCCGAAAAGCTTGAGGTTGAGAAAAAAGGTAAATCAATAACAAAAATGCCTCCTCAGGTTATGCTTGAAACACCGATTATGTTTTCTGCAATGAGCTTCGGTTCCATTTCCCTCAATGCTCAGAAATCACTTGCTATGGCGGCTAAAGAGCTTGGTACGCTGTTTAACACAGGTGAGGGCGGACTTCACCCCGATTTGAATGATTACGGACAGTGGGCAGTAGTTCAGGTTGCTTCGGGACGTTTCGGCGTTAATAAGGAGTACCTTAATAATTCAAAATTTGTTGAAATTAAAATCGGTCAGGGTGCAAAGCCCGGTATCGGCGGACATCTTCCGGGCGAAAAGGTAAATGTTGAGGTTTCAAATGCCCGTATGATTCCCGAGGGCTCAGACGCAATTTCACCTGCACCACACCACGATATTTATTCCATTGAGGATTTGCGTCAGCTTATTTGGTCGCTGAAGCAGGCGACAAATAATGAAAAGCCTGTTTCCGTTAAAATTGCGGCAGTTCATAACGTTGCGGCGATTGCGTCGGGCTGTGCAAGAGCAGGTGCAGATATAGTAGTTATCGACGGCTTCAGAGGCGGTACAGGTGCCGCACCTACACGTATTCGTGATAATGTGGGTATCCCTGTAGAGCTTGCACTGGCGGCGGCAGACCAAAGGCTTCGTGACGAGGGTATTCGTTCAACAGTTTCTCTTGTTGCGGCAGGCTCATTCCGTTGCTCCTCTGATATAGTAAAGGCTATTGCCTTAGGCGCAGACGCCTGCTATGTTGCATCGGCTCCCCTTATTGCCATAGGTTGTCATATGTGCCAAACCTGTAATACAGGCAAATGCAACTGGGGTATCGCAACTCAGAGACCAGACCTTACAAGACGTCTTAACCCTGAAATTGCACATAAAAGAGTAATAAATCTAATTGATGCTTGGAATCATGAGATTAAAGAGATTATGGGCGGTATGGGTATCAACTCTGTTGATTCACTCAGAGGCAACAGACTTATGCTCAGAGGCATAGGACTGACAGACAGAGAGCTTAGCATACTCGGTATCAAGCACGCAGGAGAATAAGGAGGTAGTCATATGAAAAAGGTTTTCGCAAGAGAAGAGCTTTGCATTAACTGCCGTCTTTGCGAGGTTTATTGCAAAACAGCTCATTCAAAATCAAAGGATATCGTTAAGGCATATAAGGAAGAGGAACCGACACCTGTAAACAGAATTTCCGTTTACGGTGATAAGGTTGCTTCCGTTGCCGTAAACTGCCGTCATTGTGACGACCCTGCCTGCGTAAAGGCTTGCATAACAGGAGCAATGACAAAGGATAAGAAAACAGGCATAGTTTCCGTAAACGAGGATAAGTGCATAGGCTGTATGACCTGTCTTGCAGTATGTCCTATCGGCTGTATTAAGCAGGGAAACATTGCTTTTAAATGTGATTTGTGCGGCGGCGAGGAGCCTGCCTGCGTAAAAAACTGCCCAAACAGAGCACTTGTGTGGCTTGAAGCAGGAGGTGCCAAATAATGAAATATGTTATTATCGGTGCTTCGGCGGCAGGTCTTGCAACAGCAGAGGCTATCAGAAAAACTGATGAAAAAGGCAGTATAACAATTTTAACAGAGGAGGCTTATCTTCCGTATTCCCGTCCTGAAATCAGCTATTATCTCAAGGGTAGGGTTAATGAAAGCGATATGTATCTTCGCAAAGCCTCCCACTACAAGTCACTTAATATTGACGTTGTTACCTCATCAAAGGTAACCGCAATAGACAGGGATAAAAAGGTTGTAAAGGTAGGAAGAAAAAGCTATCCCTATGATAAGCTCTGCCTTTGCACAGGTTCAAAGCCCTTTGTACCTCCTATGGAAAATGTTGAGGGCAAGGCAAATGCACTTACCTTTCTTGATTTAGCATCAACAAAAGAGGTTAAAAGGCTTGCAAACAAAGATACAAGAGCAGTAGTTATCGGTGCAGGACTTATCGGTATGAAGGCGGCAGAGGGACTTGTCAAGGTCTGCAAAAGCGTTGATGTTGTAGAGCTTTCTCCAAGAGTTCTTCCGTCAATTCTTGATACAGTTTCTGCAAAACAGGTTAAAAAGCACCTTGAAAATAACGGCATAAAATTCCACCTCGGTAATACTGTTACGAAGGCTGTTTCAAAGGGAAAGCAGATTACATCAGTTATTCTTAAAGACGGTAAAAAGTTGAACTGCGACCTTTTGATTTTAGCAGTAGGTGTAAGACCGCAGACGGAGCTTGCAGAAAAAGCAGGGCTTGAGGTAAACAGAGGAATAATTACAGATATTCACACAATGCAGACAAGCGACAGAGATATTTATGCCGCAGGGGACTGCTGTGTTTCAGAGGATATGCTTGACGGCTCAAAAAAGATTATTGCCCTTTGGCCAAATGCAGTACAGCAGGGAACTACCGCAGGCGTTCAAATGGCAGGGGGAGACCTTGTTGTAGACGGCACATATTCAGTAAATGCTATTGACTTTTTCGGCTTGAGAATTTGTACCTGTGGTCTTATAAACGCACAGGGCGAGCAGTATACCGATAAAATCAAAGCCGACGGTAATGCATATAAAAGACTTATTTTTGAAGGAGATAAGCTTGTGGGCTTTGTGCTTATAAATTCAAGCGTAAATGCAGGAATGTATACAAGTCTTATTTCAAACAGAGTAAGCCTTGACACCTTGCAGGGCGATATTATGGATGACCCGTCAGTATTTATGTTTGACAGGGAAACGAGAATTACAAAGCTGAGAGGGGGAGTTCAGATATGACAATAGAAGCAGGACTTACCCGCTACGAGAAGGTAAATGAGGAAATCAAAAAAGAGCTTGAAAAACGCAAAAAGGTTACTGTCAGAGACGTAAACGGTCAGAGATATATAGGCTGTGCCCTTGACGCTGATAAAACCATTGAGGTTCACGGCACACCGGGTAACGATATGGCGTGCTATCTCAACGGCGGTAAGGTAATAGTTTACGGTAACTGTCAGGACGCTGTAGGAAATACTATGAACGGCGGTGAAATTATTGTTCACGGCCATTCGGGCGACGCTATGGGCTACGGTATGCGTGACGGACAGATTTATATACGTGACAATGTTGCCTGCCGTGGCGGTATTCATATGAAGGAATTTCGTCAAATGAGACCTGTACTTGTTATCGGTAAAAATGCAGGCTCATTTTTGGGAGAGTATATGGCAGGGGGTACTATTGTTCTTCTCGGGCTTGATATGAAAAGAGGGGAAAAGCTTTTCGGTACTCACTGTGCTTCAGGTATGCACGGCGGTAAGATTTTTGTCAGAGGCAATTTCCCTAAAGAAAATCTTTCTGCTAATATTAAAATCACAAATCTTGACGAAACAGACAAAAAAGAGCTTGAGGGCTACGTGAAAAAATATTGTAAATATTTTGATGCGGATTTCGACAAGGTAATGTCAAAGCCGTTTAAGAAGCTTATTCCTGCTACGTCAAGACCTTATGCAAATCTTTATACACCAAACTAAAAAAAGCAAGGGGACACTCCGGGTTTGAAAAAGCTGTCGGAGCGTTCCCTTTGTTGTAAAAATAACTAAAAAATTGCCGTTACGGTTTTATAATTTCTATTTCTGCCTTACTTGTTATTTATACACATTTTGATATAATTATAGTATCTTAATAAAATTTATTTCAGAGAGGGAAACTATGGGCGGATTTTTCGGCGTAGCATCAAAAGAGGACTGCGTATTTGATTTATTTTACGGAGTCGACTATCATTCACATCTTGGTACCAGAAGAGCAGGTATGGCTGTTTACGGCAAGGAAAACGGCTTTGACAAGGCAATACACAATATTGAAAATGCTCCTTTCAGAACTAAATTTGCAAGTGAGTCCAACTCAATGCAGGGTAATTTCGGCATAGGCTGTATATCCGATTTTGAGGCTCAGCCTATTCTTGTTCGTTCACACCACGGCACCTTTGCCGTTACCACAGTGGGCAAAATCAATAATATTGACGAAATTGCTCAAAAGCTTATTGACGGCAATACCCATTTCTTTGAAATGAGTAACGGCGACATTAACCCAACCGAGCTTGTAGCATCAATAATCAATCAAAAGGAAAATTTGATTGAGGGTATAAAGTATGCCCTTGAAATTGTTGAAGGCTCGTTAAGCCTCCTTGTTCTCACCGATAAGGGCGTATATGCCGCCAGGGATAAGTACGGCAGAACTCCTGTTGTTTTAGGCCATAAGGAGGGCTCATATTGTGCCTGCTTTGAAAGCTTTGCTTATCTTAACTTAGGCTACGAGGACTATAAGGAATTAGGCCCCGGCGAGGTTGTAGTATTTGACGGCGACAGCGTTAAAACCCTTGTTGCCCCCGGAGATAAAATGAAAATCTGCACATTTTTGTGGATTTATTACGGTTATCCGTCATCATCATACGAGGGCATCAGTGTAGAAAAAATGAGATATAACTGCGGTAAAGCCCTTGCACAGCGTGATAACGTAAAGCCTGATATAGTTGCAGGCGTTCCCGATTCGGGAATTGCGCACGCAATCGGCTATGCAAATGAGTCGGGAGTTCCTTTTTCAAGACCGTTTGTAAAGTATACTCCCACTTGGCCCCGTTCATTTATGCCCACACATCAGAGCAAACGAAATCTTATTGCAAAAATGAAGCTGATTCCGATTCACGATTTAATCGACGGAAAATCGCTTCTTCTTATAGACGATTCAATAGTACGCGGTACTCAGCTTAGAGAAACTACTGAATTTCTCTATTCAAGCGGAGCTAAGGAGGTACATATCCGTCCTGCCTGTCCGCCGCTGTTGTTCGGCTGTAAATATCTTAACTTCTCACGTTCCACCTCTGAAATGGAGCTTATCACAAGACGTGTTATTGAGGAGCTTGAGGGCGGCACTCCCGACGACAAAACGCTCAAGGAGTACACCGACCCGAATAGTGAAAAGTATCAGCAGATGGTTGATAAAATCTGCGAAAAGCTTCACTTTACTTCTCTGCGTTATCACAGACTTGACGATATGATTAATTCCGTAGGTATCGGTGCGGACAAGCTCTGTACATATTGCTGGAACGGAGAGGAATAATCAGTCAGGAGAATAATTATGTTTAATAATCTTCATGAGGAATGCGGAGTATTCGGAATTTTTGAAAACAAGACCACCTATGTTGCCCAGTCTGCATATCTTGCTCTTTATGCCCTTCAGCACAGAGGTCAGGAAAGCTGCGGTATCGCAGTAAATGATGACGGCGTTTTCAGACACCATAAGGGCGACGGTCTTGTCCCCGATGTATTTCCAAAGGAAAAGTTAGAGCATTTGGGAACAGGTAATATGGCAATCGGTCACGTTCGCTATTCTACAACCGGCGGAAAGAGTGCAAACAATATTCAGCCTCTTGTAATTCGTCATATTAAGGGTAATCTTGCGGTTGCTCATAACGGCAACCTTGTAAATGCTCCCGACCTCAGGAAGAAATTTGAGCTTGGCGGTGCTATATTTCACGGCACCTCCGATACGGAATCTATCGCATATTCAATAGTTTCACAGCGTCTTACCAGCAAAAACACTGAAGAGGCAATAGAAAAGGTTATGTATGACCTTAAGGGCGCGTATTCCTGCGTTGTTATGACTGCCACAAAGCTTATTGCCTTTCGTGATCCTAACGGCTTCAGACCTCTTTGCCTCGGTAAAACAGCAGGCGGTGCTTGGATAGTTTCCTCCGAGTCCTGTGCATTTGATACTCTGGGAGCAGAATTTGTTAGAGATATAAAGCCCGGCGAGATTGTTGTTATCGGTACAGACGGAGTAAAGTCAATTACTACTCATTGTAAGAGTAAGGGCGACATTTGCGTATTTGAGTATATTTATTTCGCACGTCCGGATTCTGTAATTGAAGGCTCATCTGTTCAGCATGCAAGAATGAAGGCAGGGGAGTTTCTTGCAAAGGAAAGTCCTGTTGACGCCGACATAGTAATCGGTGTACCCGATTCGGGACTTGATGCCGCATTAGGCTATGCAAACGAAAGCGGTATTCCCTACGGCATAGGATTTATTAAGAATAGATATATCGGCAGAAGCTTTATTCAGCCCACTCAGGGACAGCGTAACGACGCAGTAAGAATTAAGCTGAATGTTGTTAAAGAAAACATAAAGGGCAAAAGAGTCATTATGATTGACGACTCTATCGTCAGAGGTACAACAAGTGCAAGAATCGTAAGGCTTCTCAGAGAGGCAGGTGCTACGGAGGTTCATATGAGAATTTCCTCTCCGCCGTTTAAATATCCCTGCTTTTTCGGTACAGACGTTGATTCTCAGGAAAATCTTATTGCCTGTCAGTGTGACACAATAGAGGAGATTGCAAAGCAAATCGGAGTAGACAGTCTTGCTTATCTTTCACTTGATGCTACCCACAAGCTTGCTGAAAATTCAGATTGCGGCTTTTGCGACGGTTGCTTTACGGGAAAATATCCTATAGAGGTTCCAAAGGAACAGCCCAAGGATAAATTTGAGCAAAAGCTCAATAATTTTTCAGCATACTACCAAGTGCTTGATTAAAGTTAAATAATATTGTATAATTCATTTATAAATTCAATGAGGTGATTCCTATGCAGGATAGGCTTAATTCTGCTTTAAATAAGCTTGCAGGCTCCATTGAAGGCGTTGAAAATGAAAAGGAAATGCTGCTGAGACTTATCATAGGCTTGGCAGTCTTTTTGATTTTTACGGCTTTCAGAAAGCAGATATCAAAGACAGTAATCAGTATATTCAGTATTACGGCTTTCAGAAAAAGTGAAAAGGCGAGAAATTCTCTTAAGGAAAGTCTGACACGACCGTTTTCATTTTTTGTAGTAGTTTTGGGAGTATATATATCTTCGGAGATTATTGCTCCTACAGGTGAAATCAGAAGTCAGCTTTTGCTTATACTTAAACTGGGACTGATTATTTCAACTGCTTGGTTTGCTATTAATTTTATAGGCAGCGACTTTTCCTTTGTCCTAAAAGGCGATGACTCAAAAACAAAAAAGACTGCCGTAACCTTTATCAGCAATTTTTTGCGAGGTTTAGTCGGTGTAATTGCCGTTTTGCTTGTTTTGGAGCAGTTCGGTATTTCCGCCACAAGAATTTTTGCGGCTCTCGGTATCGGCGGTGTTGCAGTTGCCTTTGCCTGCAAGGATACGGTTGAAAATCTCCTTTCGGGATTTATTATCATTTTTGATAAGCCCTTTGAGGTTGATGACTCTATTGAGCTTGACGGGGAAATCGGCACCGTTGAGGATATCAGAATACGTACAACAAGACTGCGTATGATTGACGGCAGTGAAAAGGTTTACCCTAATACTACTATTGCAAATGCCGCAGTAGTTAATTTTTCAAAAATGAATAAGCGTTCCTTTAACGAAACCCTGTGGATAAATTATAAGCACAGCGGTGAAGAGGTGGAAAAATTCTGTGCTGATTTAAAAGAGCTTATTATGAAATATGATAACGTAATCAAGGATGACATAAGAGTTAATTTTCTAAATTACGGCACTCACGCACTTGAAATTAATATTTTCTTTTATACAACAACTACCGTATTCTCCGAATATCAGAAGTTTAAAAGCCGTCTTAATTCGGATATTAAAAACTTTGCAGATAAAAGCGATATTGAGCTTGCATTTAGCTCACAGACGGTTTATTTCGGCGATAAGCTTGAAATTGAAAATAAGAAATAAAATCTGTATTTTAGGCAATACTATACCAAGGTGATAGTATGGATAAAATTGATTTACCCCTTGGTTTTGGTATGGCACTTGCTCAAAATGAGCCTGCAATGAAACGCTTTGAAATGCTGTCAGAATCCCAAAAGGCTGAAATCATCAGCAAATCCCATAGCGTCAATTCAAAGCAGGAAATGCAGAATTTAGTCAATAGTCTTACTGACAATTCAGTTTAAACAAAAATGAAGAACACCACATCGGTGTTCTTCATTTTTTTGTATATTACTGAAAAAAAGATGTCTTTTGCAATTTTATGTATGGTTATAAACTATTAAAATCTTTAATGATGTGCATTTGATGTACATTTATTATAAATCAGTTAAAAAGTGATTTTATTTGTTTAATTAAAGATTTTACTTGTCTAAAACTTTTCCGATAATTTAATTTATTACAATATTCTACTTTCCAAACATAAGCATCTATAATGGAATAAAGCAGTTGATAATACAATATTTTGATTTTTCGGTATTCAGAATGAGGTAATTCACCATAGCCTTCTAAAAAATCTTCTGTAATCAGCCATGGATTTGCCAAATCCATATCAGGATCACCGAATAAACATCTGTCTGTATCTATAACAGCCAAAATTTGTTTTTGATTTTTGTCAATCATAATATTACCTTCCCATAAATCCATATGTACAAGTTTAGGAGAAGATATATAATTTAAATATGGTTTCCCTTGTTTAAATAAACTTTCAATATCAATTAAAATTTTTTCGGAAAATACATTGTGTTTTTTACAAGATTTAATTAGCGTTTGCAATTCATAAAACAAATAGTCGCACCATTTTGAAAAAGTTACTCCTTTGAATGAATCAGATACTCTTCCAAAGTAATCACCCGTGATTTGATGAATCCTTTTTGTAACAGCACCAACCTGCTTTTGCAGATGTGGTTTATTTGACTTTTTTACCTCTTTTTCGGACATATTGATTCCGTCGATATATGAAAAAATCATATAGTCGCGATTTATAATTTGCTTTGAAAAATCGCTAATCAAAGGTTGATTTGCAGGTATATTATTTTCCTGCAATAAATTACACACATAAACCTCTGCCTCACCTAAATGTTGCTCAAAAGGTAGTAATAAATCTGTATGCACCGGTCCTACTCGCAAAATATACTGTTCATTTTTACTGCGAACTAAATATGTAGTATTAAACATTCCTCCATGTAACTGACGAACACTTTGAATATGAATCAAAAAATGCTTGTAAAAAATACAGCCTATTTGCTCGTTGGTTAACATTTCAGATAATTTTGATTTATTATTCATAAAATTCTCCGTATTCTATATTTTTATATGTTATCTTCATTTCTATATTAGTTAAATCTTTCTATATATTACCATAAGATAGAATTGTTATCAATGCTTTGCAAAGCAAAGCCACCTATTCTATTCTCTTTTCCCTCTTCTCTCTTATTTGGAAACGACAATTTTATAAGTGAAAAGTGAAGAAAGAAAAGTGAAAAGAGAAGAGAACAAAAAGAAAAAGTCGCAAATGCGACTTTTTCTTTTTGGCGCAGATGTGGGGATTTGAACCCCAGAAGCCTCGTTAAAGACTTACACGATTTCCAATCGTGCTCCTTCGGCCAGCTCGGACACATCTGCACATTGCGTATCACATTATACTATATGAATGAGTAAAATGCAACAAAAATTTTTACATTCAGTCATCAAATTCCTCAAGAAAGCTATGCTCAATACCGTGCTGCTTGTAGCTGATAAATGTATCAAGCTTAACATTGTGAATTGATTTAAAAATATTATGCTCAATATCGGGATTGATTTTTTTCAAATCTCTGATAAGCTGTTTTATTTCCTGCCTTTTTGAGTCGCCGATACCGTCCTCTGAATGACTGTATTCATCAACAAAACGGCAGGCACACTGAATAAATGTCAGGTTGTTATACTCTCTCCATTTGATAACGGCATTTTCATTTACGCAGTAAAGAGGTCTTATTAGCTCCATTCCTTCAAAGTTGGTGCTTTTCAGTTTAGGGAGCATTGCCTGAAGCTGTGAGCCGTAGAACATACCCATAAGTGTAGTTTCAATAACGTCGCTTAAATGATGACCGAGGGCAATTTTATTACAGCCAAGCTCCTTTGCCTTTGCGTAAAGATGACCTCTTCTCATTCTTGCACACAGATAACAGGGTGAACCGCCAACAGAGGTTGTGATATCAAAAATATCAGACTCAAATATCTTTACGGGAATTTCAAGCTTTTTGCAGTTTTCCTCAATCTGCTTTCTGTTTGCCTCGTTATATCCGGGGTCCATACAGATAAATTCAAGCTCAAAATCAACTTTGGATATTCTTTTAAGATGCTTCATACACATTGCAAGAAGCATTGAATCCTTGCCGCCGCTGATGCAAACGGCAATTTTATCGCCATTATTTACAAGCCTGTAGCTTTTGCAGGCTTCTACAAAGGGATTCCATATTTCCTTTCTGTAGGTTTTTATAATGCTTCTTTCAACTGTCTGGGCGTATGTTAATTCTCTTGCCATAATTTCAACCTCTAAAATGTGCTATGAGAATTATACAACAATTAGTCTGTTTAATCAATTATGAAATAAAATTCAACAATATTTCCCTTTTGATTAAAGCCGTATTTAGCCTTGTGCAGTTCAAAAATTTTCTTTGCAAGTGTAAGCCCCATACCTGTTGAATTATTACTCCTTGAGCTGTCGCCAACGCTTAATGGCTTCCAAATACTGTCATCAAGCATTATGTCTTTGTCGGCTTGATTTATTACCGAAAGCCTGTATCCCTTGCTATACTTTTTCAAATTAATTTTAACCATGCTGTCGGTAACGGAATATTTTACCGCATTGGAAATAAGATTATCTACTGCTTTTTCAATAAGCTCCCTGTTGCAGTGAACATAGGCATTTTTTTCTATATCTGTTGAAAATTCAATTTCATTTGACCTTGCAAAGGAGTCGTATTTTTTTATTTCTTCATTTACAATATCGGCCAGACTGCATTTTTCCTTTTTGATATTACCTTTTAGCATCAGCCTGTTGTAATCAAGAAAGCTTGATGTAAGACGGCTCATTCGTATTGATTCCTCGTATATTGAGGAAACATATTCGTTTGTTTTCTCTCCTGCGGTGTTTTCCAAAATACATTCGCATTGATTTTGAATTACGGATAGGGGGGTTTTCAGCTCGTGAGCAGCTGCGTTGATAAAAGCGTATTGAGCGTCATCAAGACGCTTCTTTTTTGTAATGTATAGGTTTATTAAAGTAAAGGCAAGTACGGCGGTAACAGCGTAGAGTGCCGTTATAAATCCAAATTTTTCATAAAAATAATATGAGGTAACGGTTTTTGCAAAGGTGTTGTTTTTCATTTGCAGATAAAGCATATAATCTTTATTTCCTGATTTTTCGGGCACAGTTACAAGAGTCATGGTCTGCAATTCATCGCTGTCATCAAATCCGCCGTTCCAAAATATCTCCTCTGAATTTATATGCTCTCTCATATATTCATAACAGCCGTGCCTGTAATCGTCGGTGTAGTCAACTATGCTTGCCCACATTACATATTTGCTTTCTTTTTCAGGTGTGTCTTTCAAATTATATTCAGCCTTGTCCTTTGAAAAAATAAGCTCACAGCTTTTTTCACCGTAGCTGTCGGTAATCTTAATTCTGACAGGTATAATTTCATCTCCCGATTTGTTATATGAAAATTCCTGTACCGAAAAAAAGATATTCTCATTTTGCAGATTCATAATTTGATTTTTCAAATCATCGGTTAGGTATTTGTCGATATAACAGTTCTCAATTTTTCCGTCTTCAAGGTAGTATATGCGAACATAGGATTTTGTTTCGGCCGCCTTTTCAAAGGTGTCGGAGTCAAAAATCGTAATGTAATACGGCGTGCTTATTCCCTGGAAATGCCAGTCAACGCTTCTGAGAAATTCATCAACACCCTGAATTTCTTCTGAATATGCGTCATTTTCGGCATTATAAATATATTGATTAGCCTTTTGCTTTTCCGCCGCAAAATCCTGAATTGTAATTAATCTTGAGGAATTGTAGAGTACAAATGTGCTGATAGCATAAAAGAATATCAATGTTATGGCTATAATAGCATTTATTGTTTTCCTTTTCATTTCTATTCCTCCTCAAGCACATAGCCTGCATTTACGATTGTCTTTATTTGATTAGAACAATCTCCGAGAGCTTTTCTTATCCTTTTTATATGAGTGTCAACAACTCTGTTGTCGCCGTCAAAATCATAGCCCCAAACCCTTGTAAGAATAAGGTCACGGCTTAAAACGATACCCTTGTTTTTCATAAGATAGCAGAGAATTTTAAAGTCCTTGTCGGAAAAATAAATTTCTTCGCCCTTTGAGAAAGCCTTTCTCTTTTCAAGATTTACTGATATTCCGCCAACTGTTATCATATTATCCTCACTGATGCCTCTGTATCTTTTTATGAGTGCAAGGCATTTTTCGTACAGAACAGACAGGGGAAAGGGCTTGACAATATAATCGTCACAGCCGCACTCAAAGCCTTGAAGAAAATCCTTTTCCTGACCCTTTGCAGTAAGAAAAAGAACAGGAATATTACTCCTCCTGCGAACAGCACGGCAGGTGTCAAAGCCGTCGAAATTCGGCATCATAACGTCAAGAATAATCAGGTCAAAGTCATCTTCACCGAATTTTTCCAAGGCGTCGGTACCGTCCTTTGCCGTTGTGACATCAAAGCCCTTTGCCGAGAGATAATCCTTTATGGTGCTTCTTATTTTTATTTCGTCATCTGCTAAAAGTATTTTAAACATAAATTCTCCTCCCTTCACCTGTAATGTAAACCGTGTCTGTGTATTTCGTGTGTCATGTTGAAAAAATAATGCCTCTCAAAGAGAGGCGTACAGACTGTCGATAAAGTGGTCTGAACCGCGCCATAGTATGTAAGCAATAAAAGTTACTCGTAGGGGCTTGCAGTGCAAGCCCGCTTTATTTTCAACGACCTAACAATTTGAAAAGCGGCATAAATGTCGGATTTATGCCGCTTTTGGCGCTTTTCGTTTTTTGCTCGGGGCAGTACAATTGTACTGCTCCACTCGCAAGAAAACGAAATTCAGTTCCATTTCTTGAAGTCTTACAGCGTGTAGAAATTTGATATTCGACTTTTTTTACACGCTGAATGTCTCTCAAAGAGAGGCATAAAGATTATTCAAAATTTTTTAGCCTTTCAAGCTGGGTTTCGCCTATAACGGTAATTCCGTTTTTATACAGTAAATCCGATGTGATACCGTTTCCGTCAATAAGCCTGCCCGAGAATGTTCCGTCATATATTTTCCTAAAGCCACAGGAGGGACTTCTTTCCTTCATAACGGCAACCCGACAGCCTGCCTCCTCGGCAACGTACAGCGTTTTTTCAGCGCCGTCATAAAATGCTTCTGTAACGTCCTCGCCGATTTTATTGAATACCTGTCCGTCAACTATTTCACAGGGCTCTCTCGGAATAGAAAGTCCTGCTAATTTTTCGGGACATACGGGGATGAGGGTGTGCTTTTCGGAAAGCTTAATTACATCATCATTTTTATTATTTCCACCGCTGTATTTACAGTTTTCGCCCAGCAGGCAGGCGCTTACAAGAATTTTCATTTTATCCTCCTAAAGATTAGTATTGCAAAAAATCCTGTTACGAAAGCAAGAAGTAATATTGCGATAATAAATACGAGAGGCTTTCCGATAAAAGGAATATGACCTGCCACACCAAGCAGTGCGGTAATGAAAAGAAAAATCGTAACAAACAATATTACAATGACTGCAATTTTTTTATTGTTCATTTTACCACCTCAATATTATTTTAACATATAAGCAATGCTAAGTCTACATAGATTTTTGTGTAAAGCTTATTTGCTTTACATTATGCAAATTGTACAAATCATATCAATAATATGTACTCTATATTTCCAAGTGTTATAAATCAAAACTGTAAAATATTAAAATTTGGTGTCAAATTTTAAAGAAATATTGCAAAATCGGCTCGTTAGTAATAATATATACACAAATTATATCGGCGGTATTTTTTATGGATTTATTGAAACAGAAAATTTTAGATGAGGGCGAAGTATACGAGGGTAATATTTTAAAGGTTGACGGTTTTCTCAACCACAGAATTGATGTACCCTTTATGCGTCAGGTCGGCAAAGAATTTCACAGACTGTTTAAGGATGAGGGCGTGAATAAAATTCTTACAATAGAAGCCTCCGGAATTGCAATCGGAGCTCTTGTTGCACAGGAATTTGAATGTCCTCTTGTTTTTGCTAAAAAGACAAAGACTAAGAATATTGCCGGTGATGTTTATACATCAAAGGTAGAATCCTTTACCCACGGTACAACCTATGATATTATGGTGTCAAAGCGTTACCTTGATGAAAACGATAAGGTGCTTATCGTTGACGATTTTTTAGCAATCGGAAATGCTCTTAACGGCTTGATTGAAATTGTCAATGCTTCGGGAGCACAGCTTGCCGGCTGCGGCGTTGTTATTGAAAAGGGCTTCCAGCACGGCGGGGACAAGCTTCGTGAAAAGGGCATTAAGGTAGAGTCCCTTGCAATAGTTGAAAGCATGGACTATGAAACAGGTAAGGTTTATTTCAGAGACTGATAAATTCGGTTATCGGGCGTCAGCCTTATAATATAAAACATTTTATACGGAGGAAAGACAATGAAACTCACAAAGAAAATTCTTGCAGTTCTTCTTTCTGTACTTTTCGTTGTAGGCTGCTTTGCAGGATGTTCTTCATCAGGCAATGACACAGAAAACACAGAAGATACAGCAAATACTGCAAGCACAGACATCAAGGTAGGATTTATCTTCCTGCATGATGAGAACTCAACCTATGACAAGAACTTCATCACAGCTGCAGATGAGGCTTGTAAAGCTCTTGGTATTGCTGACAGCAACAAGATTTACAAGACTAATGTTCCTGAGGGACAGGAGTGCTATGAAGCTGCTGAGGACCTTGTTGATCAGGGTTGTTCAATCATCTTTGCTGACAGCTTCGGTCATGAGGACTATTTGATTCAGGCTGCACAGAAGTATCAAGATGTTCAGTTCTGCCACGCAACCGGTACAAAGGCTCATACAGAGGGTCTTGACAACTATCACAATGCTTTCGCATCAATCTATGAGGGCCGTTATCTTGCCGGTATTGCAGCAGGTATGAAGCTTAACGAAATGATTGAAGCAGGCGATTTCACAGCAGATGAAGCTAAGATGGGTTATGTAGGCGCATTCACATACGCTGAGGTTGTATCAGGCTATACATCATTCTATCTCGGTGCTAAGAGCGTTTGCCCAACAGTTACAATGGAAGTAACATTTACAGGCTCTTGGTATGATGAAACAGCTGAGAAGGAAGCTGCTAACAAGCTTATCGCAAACGGCTGTAAGCTTATCAGCCAGCACGCTGACTCAATGGGCGCACCAACAGCTTGTGAGAAAGCAGGCGTTCCTAACGTTTCATACAACGGTAGCACAGTTACTGCTTGTCCTAACACATTTATCGTATCTTCAAGAATCAACTGGGCTCCATATTATGAGTATGTAATCAAGGCTGTAATAGACGGCACTGCTATCGACGCTGACTGGACAGGTACACTTGCTACAGATTCAGTTCTTCTTACAGAAGTAAACGAGAATGCTGCAGCAGAGGGCACACAGGCTGCTATCGACGATGCTAAGGCTAAGCTTGAATCAGGCGAGCTTCACGTATTTGACACTTCAACATTTACTGTTGACGGCAAGACTCTTGATTCTTACATGGCTGATGTTGATACAGATGCTGCTTACACTGCTGATACAGAAGTAATCAAGGATGGTTATTTCCACGAGTCAGAATATCGTTCAGCTCCTTACTTTGACCTTAAGATTGACGGCATCACTCTCCTTGACGAGAACTACGGCGGTTAATCAATAAGTCAATAGTTATAATATAATTAATGCTGTAAAATCCGTGGCCGTACCCAAAAGTACGGTCACGGCAGTATTTGTTTTTAGGAAGTTTTGCGGAGGTCAGCATGAGTGATTCATTAGCCATTGAATTAAAGGGCGTTACCAAAAAATTCGGTCAGGTAGTTGCAAATAAGGATGTAAATCTGCAAGTCAGAAAAGGCGAAATTCTCGCTGTTTTAGGCGAAAACGGAAGCGGTAAAACAACGCTTATGAATATGCTCTCCGGTATTTATTTTCCGGATGAGGGACAAATTTTTGTCAACGGACAGGAGGTTGTTATCAAATCTCCTAAGGACGCATTTAAGTACGGAATCGGAATGATTCATCAGCATTTTAAGCTTGTTGATGTATTTTCAGCTACAGAGAACATTGTTCTCGGAATAAACGACGGCAAAAGATTTAATATTAAGGAAGCCGAAAAAAGAGTTAAAGAGATTACCGAAAAGTACGGCTTCGAGATAAATCTAAGCAGTAAGATTTATGAAATGTCTGTTTCGGAGAAGCAGACGGTTGAAATTATCAAGGTGCTTTACAGAGGTGCCGATGTGCTTATTCTTGATGAGCCTACGGCTGTATTGACACCACAGGAAACTGAAAAATTATTTGATATTCTCCGCCGTATGAAAAAAGACGGCAAGTCAATTATTATAATTACCCATAAGCTACATGAGGTTTTGGCATTAACCGACAGAGTTGCTGTTCTGCGTAAGGGAGAATATATCGGAACAGCTTTAACAAAGGATGCCACAGAGCAATCATTGACCGAAATGATGGTTGGTAAAAAAGTATCACTCAATATTGAAAGAACAGACCCTGTTAATCCGCAGGACAGGCTGACGGTAAAGAATGTTACCTATGTAAATTCCGAAGGCAGAAAGGCTGTTAATGACGTTTCATTCACAGTCCGCTCCGGAGAAATTCTCGGTATAGCAGGTATCGCAGGAAGCGGACAGAGAGAAATGCTTGAATCAATAGCAGGTCTGCTTAAGCCCGAAGACGGTGAGATTATATATCATTCTCCCGATGGTGAGGAAATCAACCTTAGAGATAAAACTCCTAATCAGATTAGAGATATCGGCGTAAGGCTTTCCTTTGTACCTGAGGACAGACTTGGTATGGGACTTGTTGGCAATATGGATATTGTTGACAATATGATGCTCAGAAGCTATAAAAAGGGCAATTCAATGTTCCTTGACCGTAAAAATCCAAAGGCACTTGCAGACAAAATTATTGAAAGCTTAGAGGTTGTTACACCAGGTACAAGCACTCCTGTAAGACGTCTTTCGGGCGGCAATGTTCAGAAGGTTCTTGTTGGACGTGAAATTGCGGCTCAGCCAAAGGTTCTTATGGCGGCATATCCCGTCAGAGGACTTGATATTAATTCGTCTTATACAATTTATAATCTCCTTACCAAGCAGAAGGAAAGCGGCGTGGCCGTAATTTTCGTAGGTGAGGATTTAGATGTTCTTATTGAGCTTTGCGACAGAATTATGGTCATAAATTCAGGCAGAATTACCGGAATAGTTGACGGCAGAACGGCAGTCAAGGAAGAAATCGGTCTTTTGATGACAAAGAATTCGGAAGGAGAGGTGCAGAGTAATGAGCAGTAAGAAAAAAGTAAATGAGCCTCTTTTCCATATTTCAAAGCGTGACGCAATGCCTTGGTATTATTCCTGGCTTATCAGAATAATTGCAGTAGCGGTGGCTTTGATTGCCTGTGCGCTTTTAACAATGCTTTTGACACATGAAAATCCTATAAGCGTTTACGCTACTATGATTAATGGTAATTTCGGAAGTGAGAGAAGAATTTGGAATATGCTTCAAAGCCTTGCAATGCTTCTTTGCGTTTCTTTGGCGCTGACGCCTGCATTTAAAATGCGATTTTGGAATATCGGCGGAGAGGGACAGGTGCTTATTGGCGGCCTTGCAACTGCCGCTTGTATGATTTGTCTCGGCGGAAAAATTCCAAATGCTCTCCTTATAATCGTAATGATTATTTCAAGTATTCTTGCAGGTGCAATTTGGGCAGTTATCCCCGCTATATTCAAAGCAAAATATAACACTAATGAAACCCTGTTTACCCTAATGATGAACTATGTAGGAATTCAGCTTGTATCATATTTCGTTATGGTGTGGGAGGTTCCAAAGGGTTCAGGTAAAATCGGTATAATCAATCAGTCTAATCACGAGGGATGGCTTCCTGTGATAGGTGAATACGATTATCTTCTCAACATAATTGTTGTTTTTGTTTTGACAATACTGATGTATGTTTATCTTAAGTACAGTAAGCACGGCTATGAAATTTCAGTAGTCGGAGAAAGCGAAAACACAGCAAGATATATTGGCATTGACGTTAAAAAGGTTATTATTAGAACAATGCTTTTGTCAGGTGCTGTCTGCGGTATTGCAGGTCTTCTTCTTGTAGGCGGTACAAATCATACTATTACAACAACTACAGCTGATAATCGTGGATTTACTGCTATTATGGTGTCTTGGCTTGCAAAGTTCAATCCAATATATATGATTCTTACATCTTTTCTTATTGTATTTCTTCAAAAAGGTGCAGGCGAGATTTCAACTGTTTTTAATCTCAATCAGTCATTTTCCGATATAATTACAGGTATTATCCTGTTTTTCATAATCGGCAGTGAATTTTTCATCAATTATAAAATTAATTTTCGTAAATCGCATAAGGAGGTAAAGTAAATGTTTTCTGCAACTACTTTAATTACTTTTATCCAGCGTGCGATATTGCAGGGTATACCGATTCTCTACGGCTCAACAGGTGAGATTTTAACGGAGAAATCAGGTAACCTTAACCTCGGTATTCCCGGTATTATGTATGTCGGCGGTATCAGCGGTGTTATAGGCGCATTTCTCTATGAGGAAAGCGTCGGTACAGGAGAATTAAATGGCTTTTTGGCGGTGTTAATTCCTCTGTTGAGTACGATTTTAGGCTCTCTTATTATGGGACTTATTTACTGCTTCCTTACAGTAACCCTTAGGGCTAATCAAAACGTAACAGGTCTTGCAATAACAACCTTCGGTGTTGGCTTCGGTAACTTCTTCGGTTCTTCCCTTGTAAAGCTGACAGGCAGTGACATTCCGTCTGTTGCTCTTACAAGAACAAGTGACTTCTTTACAAAGAAATTACCCTTTGCAGATACAACAGGTTGGTTTGGAAAGATATTTCTTTCCTATGGCTTCCTTGCCTATGCGGCAATTATTATTGCCTTGCTTTGTGCCTTCTTTCTTAAAAAGACAAGAGGAGGACTTCATCTCAGAGCAGTAGGCGAAAATCCTGCAACAGCAGATGCGGCAGGCATTAATGTTGAAAGGTCAAAATACCTTGCAACCTGTATCGGCAGTGTTATCGCAGGCTTGGGCGGACTGTTCTATGTTATGGATTACGCAAACGGCGTTTGGTCAAACGAGGGCTTCGGCGACAGAGGTTGGCTTGCAATAGCCCTTGTAATCTTTGCAATTTGGAAACCTGATATCGGTATTTTAGGCTCAATACTTTTCGGCGGTCTTTATATTGTTTATCTTTTCATTCCGGGACTTGCAATGAGTACTCAGGAGCTTTTCAAAATGCTTCCGTATTTAGTTACGATTATTGTACTGATTATGGTAAGTGTCAGAAAGAAAAGAGAAAATCAGCCGCCTGCTTCCCTTGGAATTTCATATTTCCGAGAGGAACGATAATAATTTTAATATCTATGAGGGGTGTGCTGAAAATCAGTGCACCCTTTACTATTATTTAAAAAATTTCAGAATAAATATAATATTGATTATTTTAAAATATTATGTTATTATGTAACGGTTATTTTTAGAAATTTTTTTAGCAAAGGGTGGTAGCGTTGGAGCAGATACAGTCAGCTTTAGTCAGTATTAGGGACTTTGTTTGGGGACCTGTTATGCTGTTTTTTCTTGTGGGAACAGGTATTTATCTTACCGTACGTCTTGACTTTCTGCCGTGGAGAAATTTAGGCAGGTCGCTTAAAAAGCTTTTCAGTAAAGAGTCGAGGAGAACAGATAACGGAGAGGGCGATATTTCTCCTTTTTCCGCCTTAATGACGGCGCTTGCCGCAACGGTGGGAACGGGTAATATTGTAGGTGTTGCAACTGCAATGGCTGCAGGCGGTCCGGGCGCTCTTGTGTGGATGTGGATTTCTGCCGCATTCGGAATATCCACAAAGTATGCCGAATGTACCCTTGCTCTGAAATACAGAACCGTAAATGAAAAGGGTGAAATGTGCGGCGGTCCGATGTACACTTTGAAAAACGGTTTGAAGAATAAAAAATTAGGCTCGTTTCTTGCTACGCTTTTCGCATTGTTTACAGCCATTGCATCCTTTGGAATAGGAAATTTCGCTCAGGCAAATTCTATTTCAAGCGCAGTTGAGTCGACCTTTTCAATTCCTGCCGAAATAGTCGGAGTCGTTCTTGTTATTCTTATTGCCGTAGTTGTGCTTGGCGGAATCAAGTCAATTTCAAAAATATCAACAGTTCTTGTTCCTGCAATGGCTGTTTTTTACATAGTTTCGGGAATTATTGTGGTAGCAATAAACTATAGAAATCTTCCTGAGGGAATTGCAGAAATTTTTAAGCTTGCATTTACTCCGAGGGCTGCAGCAGGCGGTGTTGCGGGCTCAATACTGACCACTATGAGATACGGTATAGCGAGAGGCGTATTTTCCAACGAGGCAGGCTTGGGAAGTGCCGCAATTTCAGCCGCTTCCGCAACATCTGACCACCATGTGCGACAGGGCTATATAAATATGTGCGGAACCTTTATTGACACAATTGTTGTTTGCACCATAACAGGTCTTGCCATTGCGTCAAGCGGAGTTTTGGGAAAAACCGATGCAGAGGGCGCAGCTTTAACCATTGCCGCATTTGAAACAGCATTAGGAAAAACAGGTGCCGTTCTTGTAACGATTGGAATAATTCTTTTTGCCTTTTCAACAATTCTCGGTTGGGAATATAACGGAGAAAAAGCTCTTGAATATATTTTCAAAAAGCCTGTCTACTGTTACATATACAGAGTGGTTTTTTCAGTTTTGACATATGTGGGAGCAACCTTCTCACTTGATTTGGTGTGGACCTTCTCTGATATTGCAAACGGACTTATGGCTGTTCCGAATTTGATAGGTCTCATAGCCTTGTCGGGCGTGCTTGCAAAGGATACTAAAGAGTTCCAAAAGCTTTTAAAGCAGGAAAAGGCAGAAGAAAAAGAGAAAAAATCAGAACGTAAAAAAATTAAATCATAAAACAAAAACACTCCTTATGCAAAACTAAATTTGCAAAGGAGTGTATTTTTATTATCTATTATCAGAAAAGCTCTTTTACAATCTTTCTTCTTTCTTCCGCAGACATAACTCTAAGCTTTAATACAATGGATTTTTCAAGAGGGGAAAGGTCGTTAAAGGAATCATTAAGAAGCCTTTCACCTGCTGTGACCTCTGTATCATATTTCTGCCTGTTTGACATAAGAGTGTCAAAATCCTCATCATTTACAAGCTGGTCAATGGAAATATTATAAAGCTTCGCAATATTTGAAAGTGTGGGGAGCTTTGGAGAAGTCTTGTCAATTTCATAATATGCATAAGCGCTTCTCTGAATTCCGAGTGCATCTGCAACCTGCTGTTGAGTAAGCTTTGCGGCTTTTCTGTAGTACTTTAGCCTTTCTGACAATTTTGCGTTTTCATTCATAACTATCACCCGAAATAAGAATAAACTATTTTTGACAATATGTCAATATATATCACAAAAAAAGCCAAATTTAATCTCCTTATATTTCCAAATTATGATAAACATTGACTTAAATATTACAAAATGTTACAATATATGTAATCTTTTGAGGGTGGTGTTAAATTGAAAAGACTTTTATCACTCCTAACGGCATTGATTATTACAGTAACAGGTGTAAT
Source organism: Eubacterium sp. (assembly GCA_051894075.1). Lineage (GTDB taxonomy): Bacteria > Bacillota > Clostridia > Oscillospirales > Acutalibacteraceae > Eubacterium_R. The sequence continues at coordinate 15,926 of JBJFHZ010000066.1, read as the reverse complement.
TTCCTTTCCTTGTTCTGCCTTTGCCGCAAGCTATGAAGACGTACTCAGAGCAAAGGGCTTTCCCGAAAGCTATGTTCAAAAGCTTACAGCGCTTCATAATAAATATCCCAACTGGATTTTTGAGCCGCTTATTACAAATATAGATTGGCAGACTGCTGTAAACGGAGAGAGAAGCTCTCATTCAAAGCAGCTTATTCAGAATATATCAAGCTATGATGCGTCGATGTTTTGCAGATGTTCAAGCTGTTACGTAAACGGCAAATACGTTGTTCAGGAGAGCGGTAACTGGGTGTCTGCTTCAGAAACGGCGGTACAATATTATATGGACCCGAGAAATTGGCTTGACGAACAGCATATTTTCCAGTTTGAGTCAACCGCCTATGACGGTACGCAGACCAAGGCAGGCGTTGAGGCAATTCTTGACGGCACTTGGATGCACGATTCACTTATTACATACAGGACTACAGGCGGCTCGGTTAAGCTGTATGACAGCACTACAAAGTATTCCGACGTAATTATGAAGGCGGCTAATGACAGCGGTATGAGCGCCTATTATCTTGCCTCAAAAATAAGGCAGGAAAACGGTGGTGCAACTGCTTCGGCATCTGCCGTCAACGGAACGGTCAGCCCGTTTCAGGGTATTTACAATTACTTTAATATCGGTGCATATTCGGGTGCGTCGGACGGACTTGCCTGGGCGGCAGGCTTTTTAAAGCTGAATAATAATTCCAAGCTTTATTCGGATTACGATACTGCTACAGGCATGGTAAAAGGAACTTCAACCACATTAAAAGCAGGTCAGTATATGACCTGGAGAGCAAATAAGGGCAATTATTATTACGTAAGACTGTATACTGAGTCAAACGGTAAATATATTGAGGGTGCCAGCGGATATGTGCTTAAATCGGACTGCAGAACAACCTATCTCGGTGATACCGATTCGGGACTCGGCAGACCGTGGACAAATCCATATAAGGCTATTTACTACGGTGCTAAATATATTGCACGTAGCTTTAAAACCCAGTCAAGCGGTTATTTGCAGAAATTTAATGTTAATCCTGCGTCATCAAGCCTTTATACAAACGAGTATATGAAGAATGTTGCCGCCGCATCAAGTGAGGCTGTAACAACCTATAACGGCTATGCGAAGGCTAATATTTTAGGCATTACTAAAAAATTTGTAATTCCTGTTTTTAAAAATATGCCTAATGATGTAGTAACCACAGGTCTTGCATTATCCTCGCTGGTTGACAATAATGCAACTTTAGTTTGGGACAGCACCTACGGTGCAACTTCATATCAGGTTCAACTTCTGTCAAACGGTCAGTGGGTGGATTATGCAGTAGTACCAATACCGTCATTGACTGTTTACGGTATTGCACCAAATAATTCCTTTACCTTCAGAGTACGTGCTGTTGTGCCAAATGGTTCGTCTGTAATATACGGTACATTTAGTAATGAGGTAACTGTTTCTACCGTAATTCCTCAGGTAAAAGGCGTAAAGGCAACCTCGGGGAATGACTATGTTACTTTGAAATGGACACCTCAGCAAAACGTGTCGGGTTATTCTGTATACATATATAATTCCTCAAAAAAGAAGTATGTATATCATAAGGATGTAAGCGGCGGAAATAAAAGCTCCTTAAAACTGACAAAGCTTACTCCTAATAAGACATACAAGTACAAGGTTCTTGCATATGTTATGTTTAACGGCACAAAGTATGACGGACCTAAAAGCTCTGCCGTATCAATTAAGACAAAGAATAACGTCGTAACCCTCAGCAGTGCTAAATCATCAAAGACTAAAAAAATCACAGTTAAGTGGAAAAAAGTCAGCGGTGTAACAGGCTACGAGGTTATGTGGTCAACATCAAGCAATTTTAAAAAGAACTTTCTTTCAGTTAAAGTAAAGGGCTCATCAAGCTTATCAAAAACTCTTACAACTGCAAAAAGTAAAAAGACCTATTACGTAAGAGTTAGGGCATATAAAACAACAAAGGGCAAAACAACCTATTACCCTTGGAGCAGTAAAATTAAAGTAAAGGTTAAATAAAAATTTAAAAGCTGTATCCCGCATAATGACAGGGATACAGCTTTTTTGTTATACTTTCACTTTTACGGCTTTTGTATATGATGAATAAATCTTTTTGCCGTTCACCTTTTGGTAGGCTCTGATTTTAACATAATAGGTTTTGCCTGCTTTGAGCTTTTTGATTGTTGCCGAGGTTGTTTTACCTTTGGTTATATTGCAGACCTTTTTATTTTTTTTGAACTTTGAGTCTGTAGCGTAAACAATCTCATAGCCTGAAGCATTGCTTACTTTTTTCCAGGAAAGCTTAAAGCTGTTTTTACCTTTATTTGCTTTCGGTGAAGCAGGAGCGGATATTTTTGTTACACCGTTGATGCTTGTATAGTCACCGTATTTTGTATATACAGTACCGTTTACGCTTGCAGAGTAATATGCCCTTACTCTGAATTTGTACTGAGTGTTGCCCTTTAGCTGTGTCTTTTTGCCGTTATTTACGTAATAGTTTGTTTTATATGTTGTGGCTTTTGTTTTTGCAACAAGTACCCATTTCTTCTTTTTTGCATCGTAGGTGTATACCTCATAATAGCATTTGTCTCCCTGACCGTTCCAGCTTATTGTAACAGTAGAGGCGGAGGATGCCTTTGTACTGCCTCCTGTTACCTTTGCAGGATTTACAAAAACAGCGGTTTTATAAGAAATATAGGAATATTGTCCAAGTCCCTGTACGGTACATTCGTATACGCCTGCACCTGACGGAACAGAGCTTACAGAATAATGAACTCCCTGAGTTAAAGCGACTCCGTTTACGGTAACTGTTGCTGACGGAGTCTGTGCAGTGCCGTTATATGTAAAATTATTCTGAACGGTTATGCTGACCTGTGGCTGTTGATTTCCTTGTCCGTTTGAAGGCTGTTGATTTGAACTGTCAGAGGGATTTGACGGATTGCCTTGCTCGGGCATATAAATTTGGAAGCCCATTTCAGCCAGACCGCAGAAATTTCCGATAAACTGAACAGTTACATATCCTGTACCTGCGTTTATATTGTTGCGATATGAGGTTATAACATAATCTCTGTTGAGAATAAGAGTATATGGAGTACCGTTTATTATTACGGTTAATGTAAAATCATTAGGAGTAACAGGATTTCCCGTATAAGGATATCTGTAATTAGTGATTGTACTTCCGTTAAAGGAGGATAAATCAAGCTGCTGTGACATTTTATAGCTGCGGTAAAGAACTGTGCCCGATATCAAATAATTGCTTGTGGGTAAAGCCGTGTATATTATGGTACCTTCATCACCGAAATTAACACGGTTAGAATCCATGAGGGCTACCGTATAATCAACACCGTTTTTAAGCTCCACACCTGCATTGCTGAGATTAAGACTTCCACAGCCGGCAAGAATATCAGCACCGAAGGTTATATTATCAATAGGTGTTGTACTGAAATTTGCAAAATTTCCCTTTGTTATTGTGAAGGGTATTATCAATTTTCCGGAGTAATTGTCCGCTGTATTTTGGTCAAAATCTATTTCAATTTTGTATTCGTCAGGCAGGCAGGCGGCGGAAATTATTTCGTCTCTGCCGTTTTTGTATACTATAATATAGTTTACACCTTCAGTTAGCTTTTGACCTGCAACATCCTGTATTTCTACAGTAAATGATATAGACGCGCCTCTGAATTCAACATATGCCGAATGGCTTAAATCTGTGTTTATAAGGTCCTTTGTGGTTGCTCCGTCGCCCCACATTAAATGCTGATAACCGTCCCAGCTACTCATATCAAGGGTGGAGATATTGAAATTCAAGGTGTATAAATCCTTTGAGCCGTCAACAGAAACTGCCTTGAAGCTGTATTCACCCGAATCCTTAAAATATCGGTCAGAGCAGGAATATTCAATTCCGTTTACAAAGTCCTGAATATTCATATTGTAATAATAGCTGTTGCCGTCATATACAATATTTTTATCACATTCGATAAGCTCAAATGTCTTTTCATCAATTTTGTAATATTTTAAATCGGGACTTATGAGAAAATAGTTTTCAACCTTAAGATAATCGTCAGCGTCAATTCTTCTTGTAAGTACAACCCAAGCGTCTGAGCAGTCAATGCTTGAAGAATTAAATCTGTAATCGTTTTCATCTATTCCTGAAACCGCTGAGGTAATCTGCTGATGACTTTTTGAGTCAAAGGCTCTGTTTGATGTTCCCCTAAGAAAGTAGTTGTAGTCAACAATATTGATTGCGTCAAGCTTTACCGATATTGGAGATGTGGCAGAATATGTGCCGTCAAAGAAATACCATTTTCCCTGAGAGGATGTATATGTGTCGCTATCACTTGGGCAAAGATAAACTATGTTCCAAGCGTGTGGGTCACTGCCCATATCGGATTCCTCATCATAGTCACCGTTTACAATATCGCAGTCGATACCGTTAAGCTGACAAAGGTAGTATGTTAAAAGAGAATAACCGTCGCATACGGAAAGTCCCTGATTGGTTTTTTTAATCCTTGTAAGCCCCATTGAATCGGTATAAACGGTGTAGTCATAAAGTGAGGTGTCTAAGCTTCCGCTTCCGTCAACGGTGTTTCCGAATATTGCACCGTAGGCAGAGTGGGAATTTTTGTACTGCTCGGTTTCCGGGCCGAAGCCACCGCCGGTATTTTCTTTAACGTTTCTGTCGTAAATGGTGTTGTCGGAAAGATAATTATAAATAGTTTTGGTTATATAGTAATTTTTTTCGTTGATGTTAAGAGCAGGATTTTGAATAACCGGGTTTTCATCAATAAATGCTTTCTGCCATTGCTTGGCAAAGGCGTCAACCTTATTTTCCATTTGGGCGGTGGTTGAATATTTTACCTCAAGAACAAGCTTGTAGTAGCTGTAATCTCCCATATCAGACGCAATAACACGTCCGCTTTCATTTGTGGAGGTAACGCTTAAGGTAAGCATATCAAGGTATATTCCGGATTTTGCCTTTTCCTCCCTGTCGATTATACCGTCGGTTTTATAAACATCTGTGTTAATTCTGTTGAAGATTTTTTCTATTGATTTTGTACTGAGTACATCTGAATCTGCCGTGTAATTCGGGTCTGATGGGTCCAGCTTTTCGTTATAGCCGTCTGCTTTGGTGGCAATGTAAAGGGCGATATCGGTGTTTCGCTTTATCATTTCCTTTCTTACCATATCAGTAACAGCACAGAGATTTTCGCTGTTATCTACAATATCGCAGTGCTTCCATTCACCGTTTGTAAGAACCCACTGGTCATTTTCATTTCCGTCAACATAGTAGTAATGCTTTCCGTCTGCAAGGGCCGGAATATCATCGGCAGTTAATGAAAATGCTGATGTGGGAAGAAGCAAACAGCATATGAGCGTAATAGATATAACGGAAAAGAAGGATAAGAAAATTTTTGATTTGAATGCTTTGCCTTTCATTTTCATACTCTCCTAACTAATATTTTATTATACTTTAATTATACTACACTTGTTCATTATCTACAAATAAAAAATAACAGCGGTGATTTGTTTATAATGCACAAAACACCGCTGAACATTATTTAAGGCTTTCCGTAAACTTAAGACAAAACGTTCTTTTCAATGAAATTGTCTATGTATTCATAGACCTCTTCCTTGTTAAGCTCGTTTAAGATTTCGTGCCTTGCCTCAGGATAAAGCTTTATGTCAACATTTGTATGACCTGTTTTTATAAGCCTGTCATAAACCTCTTTAACGCCTTTTTCATAATTTCCGACAGGGTCCATTGAACCGCTGATAAGCAGAACAGGCATATCCTTTTTAATGTTGTTTGCCCATTGGTCATTATTACATTCAATACAAAGCTTTGCTAAATCCCTGTATCCCATTGCTGAAAAGATAAATCCGCAGTATTCGTCCTGCTGATAATCGTCAACGCTTGCAGTATCCCTTGTGCCCCAGTCATAATGGGTTCTGTGCTCAAAGGGCTTGTCATATGCACCGAAGCCTAATTTTTGAAGCATTTCGGATTTATATGTCTTTCCTTTAAATTTACCGATAATATTTGTCAAAGCAATGCTGACATTTGCAAGAGGATTGCTTCCCGAGGTGCCGATAAATACTGCACCGTCAAAGCAACAGCCGTATTCATTAATGAAACAGCGCATAATAAGACTGCCCATTGAATGACCGCTGATTATGTATTTTTTATCGGGATATTCCTTCTTTGCAATATCCATAAGTGTTTTTGCGTCTGCGATAATATCCTTGTAGCCGTCCTTGTCACCGAAATGACCGAGCATAGCCTTGTCCCTATTTGATTTGCCGTGGTTAATCATATCATTCATAAATACGGCATATCCCATATCTGTAAACGCCTTGATACAGTTTTTGTATCTTCCGCAATGCTCAGCCATTCCGTGATGTATCTGCAAAACAGCTTTAACATTGCTTTTATCATCGGGATACCATTGCCAAGCCTTGATTTCGCAAAGATTAGATTTACTTCTGAATGAATATTCCTTTGTTTTCATACAAATTACCCCCTTATGTATTGTTGAAAACCTGTGTATATAATTATTTTATTCCTTTTCGGCTTCGGGAATGTCAGATGTGCAGTGACAGCATTTTACGGCGTCAATAGGAATTTCACCTTTGCAGTAAGGGCAGATTTTAGTCGTAGGCTCAGCAGCAGGCTCTTCCTTTTTACCGATAGCCATAGCCTTGTTTACTGCCTTTACAATGCAGAAAATGATAAAAGCCATAATAATAAAGTTGATGATTGCCGAGATAAATGCACCGTAATCTATATAATTTTCACCAACAAGATGAATTTTACCCTGAATTTCGGCACCGCCTATGCAGTTGATAAGCGGATTGATAATGTTGTCGGTAAGGGATGTGACGATTGATGAAAAAGCACCGCCTATAATAACGCCGACAGCTAAGTCAAGAACGTTTCCCTTTGAAATGAATTCTTTGAATTCCTTAAAAAATTTTTTCATAATACTTCCTCTTTTCTGTAAAATTTATCTTTCTCGACTTTCGTCTATCAACATAATATCATATTATTCCCGTAAAATCAAATGCAGGAATAAATTTTGTATCGGCAGATTCGGTTTCCTGTATAAAAACCCTGTCCATATTAAGACTTATAGCGTAATCAACGACCTTTTCATATTCACGCCTTGTAATTTTTCTGTTGATTTCATCAAAGCCGTGAAGCTGTCCGCAGGGGACATATTGTGCCATTAATGATAAGTATGTATCGGGTAAATTGCTGTTAAGCCAGTTGATAATTTCAACGGAGCTGTTGGTGTTTTGAGGTAAAATAAGGTGGCGGACAATCATACCGCTTTTCATCATACCATTGTCGTCAAAGCGGTCCTTTACCTGACGTCTCATTTCAATAAGAGCCTTTGACGCTTTTTCAAAATAATCCTCTGCCCTTGAATATCTTAAAGCCTTGTCAGAGCGAATATATTTCAAATCCGGCAGGTAGATGTCTATAAGACCGTCAAGCTCTTTAAGACTGTCAATCTCCTCATATCCGCTTGTGTTGTACACTATGGGCACGGGGCTTTTCCATTTTCTCAAAACCTCTGCAATACGGTGGGAATAGTGGGTAGGGTTTACGAGGTTAATATTTTCGGCACCCTGTGAAATTAAATCCTCGAATATTTCAATAAGCCTGTCATCGCTTATTTCAATGCCCTTGTTTTCTCTGCTGATTTCATAATTCTGACAAAATACGCATCTTAAATTACACCCGCTGAAAAATACTGCACCGCTGCCGTTTTTACCGCTGATGCAGGGCTCCTCCCAAAAATGAAGAGCCGCCCTTGCAATTTTAAAGCTTTCCTTGCTTTGACAGTAGCCAACCGTCTTTTCTCTGTCAACGTTGCAATGCCTTGGACAAATTGAACAAATCATAATAATGCCTTGTAAATATCTCCTTTTTTAAAGGGTGTTCTTGATGCAATTTCCTTTGATGCGTTGTTGACTGACATACCGCCGTCAATGAGCTTTTTTGCCTCATTTACTGCATCCTCAAGGGTTATTTCGCTTTCAGCTTTTTCTGCTTTGCCTGATACTATGATAACAAATTCTCCCTTAGGTGATTTTTCAGTATATAAATTCTGTGCCTGTTCAAGAGTAGTTTTTATAACCTCCTCGTGAATTTTTGTAAGCTCTCTTACAAGAGCAATGTCACGGTTACCGAGAACTTTGTATAAATCGCTTAAGGTGTTTATCAGCTTGTGGGGTGCCTCGTAAAAAATCATCGTCCGCTTTTCGTCTTTGATTTCTTCCAAATGCTCACGTCTTGATTTTTTGTTTACGGATAAAAAGCCTTCAAAGGTAAATCTCCCTGCACTCATTCCCGATATTGCAAGGGCCGTTGCAAATGCTGTAGGACCGGGAACAGACTCAACTGCAATTCCCATCTCGTGACACAGCTTAACAAGGTCCTCTCCGGGGTCTGAAATTGCAGGCATACCTGCATCTGTAACTATTGCACAGCTTTCACCTGCAAGTATGCGCTGACAAATCATTTCTCCCTTTTGACGCTTGTTGTGCTCAAAATAGGAGACAGTCTCTTTTTTTATATCAAAATGGTTTAGTAGCTTCATTGTTACTCTTGTGTCCTCTGCCGCAATAAAATCTGCGTTTTCAAGAGTCTCAACTGCTCTTGGCGAAAAATCGCCTAAATTTCCGATGGGAGTTCCCACTACATATAATTTACCGCTCATTTGTCATACCCGTCTGCATAGGAGCCGTATATCTCCAGCATTTCATCTGTAAATTTTCCGTTTTCTTTTTTTATTATCAGCTGCGGCTCAACCCTCAAAAACGGCTTTGCACCCTTTTGTCCCTGAACAAGAAAGAGAAATGGCTGTTCGCCGTTTCTGTCCTGAACAAATCGAAGTCTTTTGGGCTCCAGCTTGTATTTTCGCATTATTTCCAAGGTGTCAACAAGCCTTTCGGGTCTGTGGCACATACAAAATCTTCCGCCGTATTTCAGCAGATAAGCCGCCGCCTTTACTGCATCTTCAATGCTGCAGCAAATTTCGTGCCTTGCAATTTTTGCACTTTCACCCAGAGATTCAATACCTGTACCTACAGGCTTGTAGGGCGGATTCATAGTTACAAGAGAAAACTGCTCAGCCATAAAGGTTTTGTTTATCTCTCTTAAATCGCAGAGATAGGGTGTTATCCTGTTTTCAAGGTGGTTTTCTTTTATGGTACAGCAAACCTGCTCATAGGCATTTTCCTGTATGTCAAGGCAGGAAACGTTATTTATTTTTTCATTTCTCAGCCACAGCATCGGAATAATTCCGCAGCCTGTACCCATATCAAGAGCCTTGTCCCGAATTTTTATGCTTGCGAAATAGGAAAGAATAACTGCGTCTGTTCCAAAGGTGTGGTCGTCGCTGACAGCGATTTTTATGTCATCAGACAGTCGTTCAAATCTATACATAGCTTTTACCTGAATTTAATCTAAATTGTATAACCTTTTAGCATTTTTATTTGTAATATCAAGAAGCTCTTGTGCATCAATACCAAGAAGCTCACCGATTTTCTCTGCAATATACGGAGTGTTAGAGGAGTCGTTTCGCTTGCCTCTGACAGGAGTAGGAGCAAGATAAGGGCAGTCGGTTTCAAGCACAAGACGTTCAATCGGTATTTCTCTTACAACCTCCAGGCTTTTTCTTGCGTTAGGGAAGGTGACAACGCCGTTTAATCCAATGTACATACCGAGCTTAATAATTTCTCTTGCCATTTCCTTTGAGCCTGAAAAGCAGTGAACAACACCCTTGGGTTTTGTGCTTTTAAGAATATCAAGGGTGTCGCCGTGGGCATCTCTGTCGTGAACTATTACAGGCATATCAAGCTCCTTTGCAAGCTCAATCTGTGCCTCAAAAAATTCCTTCTGCACATTTTTAGGGGAGTCCATCCAGTGATAGTCAAGACCGATTTCGCCTATGGCAACGCACTTTTCGTTTTTAGCAAATTTTCTGATTACAGCTAAATCATCAAGGCTTGCACCCTGTAAGTTTTCGGGGTGAAAGCCTGCGGCAAAGTATATGTAGTCATACTTTTGCGCCAAATCAAAATTAAACTGTGTTGAGTCAATGTCACATCCGCAGCTTACGATTAAAGAAACACCCTGACTTTGAAGATTATTCAGTATCGCTTCTCGGTCAGGGTTAAATTTTTCATCGTCGTAGTGGGAATGTGTGTCAAAGATGTTTTTGTACATTCCGATTACGTCCTTGTGATTTTATCTTATTTTTGTGCCTGCAGGCATACCGTCAACAAAGACAACCTTAACGTCATCATCACTGACATCTCCTGCAAGAAGCATACCGTTGCTCATTTCACCGCAGAGCTTTGCAGGCTTCAAATTTGCAACAATAATTACGCTTTTACCGACTAAATCCTCGGGCTTGTACCAAGGAGCAATTCCCGAAACAATCTGTCTCGGCTCATCTGTGCCGTCATTAACCATTATTTTAAGAAGCTTCTTTGCTCTTTTAACAGGCTCGCACTCTGTAATTTCAGCAACTCTCAGCTCAACCTTTGCAAAATCGTCAAAGGTGATTTCGGCAAGGCCCTCAATTTCAGGCTTTTTCTGTGCCTTCTGTGCTTCTTCGGTCTGCTTTTTGATAAGAGTGTTAAGCTCGTCAATTTCCTTGTCAACGTCAATTCTCGGGAAAAGAGCAGGTCCTTTTTTAACTGTTACATCAGCAGGGAGAATTCCGAATTTTCCTGCGTTTTCATAGTTGATAAGGCTTTCGTCTGCACCTATCTGCTCCCATACCTTAGGCATTGTTGTCGGCATAAAGCAGGAAAGTAGGGTGGTGGAAATACGGACAGCCTCAAGAAGATTATAAAGAACGGTGGCAAGCCTTGCTTTTTTGCTTTCATCCTTACCGAGAATCCAAGGAGTAGTCTCGTCAATATATTTGTTTGCTCTTGAAATAACCTTAAAGATTTCCGCAAGAGCATTGTTAAGCTGAGTTTCGTCAATAAAATTGGCAACCCTTTCACGCAAAGCCAAAGACATTTCGATAAGCTCATTGTCAATATCTTCGCTTTCTCTGTCGGTAGGCAGAGTTCCGCCGAAATATTTTTCAACCATTGCAACAGTTCTTGAAACAAGGTTTCCGAGGTCATTAGCAAGGTCGGAGTTAATTCTGTTAATCATAATCTCATTTGAGAAGGAGCTGTCTGCACCGAGAGCCATTTCTCTGAGAATGTGGTATCTGATGGCATCTGCGCCGTAGCGTTCACCAAGAACCTTTGGGTCAACTACATTACCGATTGATTTGCTCATTTTCTGACCGTTAAAGGTAATCCATCCGTGAACTGCAAGGTGCTTGGGCAAAGGCAAATCAAGAGCCATAAGCATTGCAGGCCAAATGATAGCATGGAAACGCATAATATCCTTTGCAACCATATGCAAATCGGCAGGCCAGAATTTATCAAAATCGTCATATTCACCGTTCAAATATCCGAGAGCGGAAATATAGTTTGAAAGAGCGTCAACCCAAACGTATACTACGTGCTTTTCATCGAATGTTACAGGAACGCCCCAAGTAAATGATGTTCTTGAAACGCAAAGGTCCTCAAGACCGGGCTTAATGAAATTGTTTACAAGCTCAACAGCACGTGATTTCGGCTGAAGATAATCTGTTTCAAGGAGAAGCTTTTCAATTCTGTCAGCGAACGGTGAAAGCTTGAAGAAATAAGCCTCCTCCTCAGCCTCTGTAACCTCTCTTCCGCAATCGGGGCATTTGCCGTCAACAAGCTGACTTTCAGTCCAGAATGACTCACAGGGAGTACAGTACTTTCCCTTGTAGGTGCCCTTGTAGATATAGCCCTTGTCGTAAAGCTCCTTAAATATTTTCTGTACTGTTTCGATATGATAATCGTCTGTTGTACGGATATATCTGTCGTAGCTGATATTCATATAGCTCCAAAGGTCCTTGAAAATAGCTACAATCTCATCAACATATTTTTTAGGTGTAACACCCTTTTCCTTTGCCTTCTGCTCAATCTTAAGACCGTGCTCATCTGTACCTGTAAGGAAGATAACATCTTTACCCTGCATACGTCTGAACCGTGCGATAGAGTCACAGGCAACTGTTGTGTAGCAGTGACCGATATGGGGATTACCTGACGGATAATATATAGGTGTAGTTATATAGTATTTTTCTTTTTCAGCCATATTTATGACCTCCTGTTTATGTATAAATCAGACAATTAAAGGAGTGATGCGGCACCCTTGTCAAGCATAAGAGTAACGTCAGTGTGGAACTGAAGTACAGATGCTGGACACTGCGGTGTAACGTCGCCGTCAATAAGCTGCTTAATTGCCTTTGCTTTATTTTCTCCGATAGCGATAATAAGTATTCTTTTAGCCTGCATAATTGAGCCGATACCCATTGTTACAGCGTGGGTAGGAACCTCCTCAATAGATTTAAAAAATCTGCTGTTATCCTTTATTGTGCTTTCCTTGAGAGCAACAACGTGGCTCCATCTCTGGAAGCTGTCAGAGGGCTCGTTAAATGCAATATGACCGTTTGAGCCTATGCCCAAAAGCTGAATATCAATTCCGCCTGCATCTTTAATTCTATTCTCGTAATTCTTACATTCCTGCTCCAAATCCTCTGCATTACCGTTAAGGAAATTGATGCTTTCCTCAGGAATGTTAATGTGGTCAAAAAGATTATCGTGCATAAAGCGGTGATAAGAGTTTACGTCATTGACATCAAGACGGCAGTATTCGTCAAGGTTAAAGGTTGTTACCTTGCTGAAATCAACTGCGCCTGATTCGTAAAGCTTTATCATATGACCGTAGGGCTTCAGCGGTGTTGAGCCTGTAGCAAGACCTAAAACCGAGTCAGGCTTTGCAAGCACCTGACCGCACATATAGTTACCTGCGGCAATTCCTATCTGTTCTTCATTTTCATACACAAGTACATTCATATTTATTCCTCCCTAACACGTTTTATTTTAAACAGTCTTTATATATTATAAACCAATTATTGGTACTGTCAACAGAATTTTTATTTTGCTGTGTTTGTTTCTTTATATTTTTTGATAATCAAATAAATGACAAAAAAGCCTAAAGCACCTAAAACTGCACCTGCCGTATCAATTGCCCAGTCCGTAAGCTGACAGGAGCGTCCCTCCACAAAAAGCTGATGAAATTCGTCTGTAGCGGCATAAATTGACGTCAGTATTACCGCCAAAATATATGACGGCTTGTTTTTTGTTACATACAGCGAAAGGTTAAAAAGAAAGCTAAGTCCTGTAAATTCAAGACAGTGGGCAGATTTTCTCACAATGAAATCAGTAAAAATATTGTCGCCGAACAGCCTTCTTAAAAATTCAACAATTACTCCGCTTTGCTCTGAGGACTCTGTTGCGGTTCTTGATGAAAGCCAAAAAATTACTCCCATACAAATTACCGTCAAAGTCCAGCAAGCCCAAACATACAGCTTTTTATTTTTCTCTTTGAGCATATACAAAGCACACCCTTCCGCTTCCGGGATGGAACTGAACGCCGCTTACTCCCTTTGCCTGTGCATAGTATGAAGATTCATAGAAAACAGGCTTTATGGAATAGTCTGCCATCAAAGCCTTTTCACATTCCTTCACGGCTGAAGCGAGCTTGTCGGCAGAGGAGCCCTGAGCCTTTTTAAGTGCAGTCTGAGCCTTGATGACTGCTCCTGCATAGTTTCCGCTGATTATGCTGTCAAGGAAATTAAGTGCATTTTGGCTTGATGCTGAAAATTTGTAAAGCGCTAAATCATAGTCGCCGCTTGAAAATGCGGTGTTGAAATCTTCGTCGGAAAGGGCTTCAATCTTCAAGGAAAATGAAATAGGTGTGTCGTCCTGTCCGTAGGAGGTTACCTGACCGATACCCTTTTGAATACCCTGTACAAGCTCCTTTGCGATATCCTCGTATTCTTGGGGCACTATTACTTTGAAATCTGCCTGTGCAATATTAAGCTTTTCAAGTCCGCTTTTCCATAATTCACGGGCCTTTTCGATATCCTGCTTCGGATTGACATTTCCTATGGCATCAACGGCAGTTTCACCGCCTATTGTACAGCTGGGAGGAGTGTAGCCTGTGGCTCTTGAAAGGTATTCTCTTTGGGATAAATCAATGTCTGAAATGCTTAAGCATACTGCCTGACGAAGCTCCTTTTCAGACAGAATAATCTTGTTTTTATTAAGAATAAATGCAACTGTTGTATCCGAATATCCTGTTGCGGTAATGCCGCTGTCCTTAAGCTCATGATATTCCTGTCCCGTGATGTAAGCCGCATCGTAATATCCGCTTTTGAGATTTTTTGCGATTTCCGAATTTTCATCGGTGATGTTAAGCGTTATGTCGGTAACTGCTGATTTGCTCTCACCGATGTATTGAGAATTGTTTTTCAAAATGTAGGATTTTTCAAGAATTGAGCTTAAATAGAACTGACCGTTAAATACCGAATATTTCAGTCCTAAACCGTATCTTCCTTTTGTGGCATTAAAAAAGCTTTCGTTACAGGGCATTGCAACGGCGGTTGAAAGAACATTTATAAATGAGCTGTCAGCGGAGCTTAACTGAATTTCAAGGGTGTAATCATCAATTGCTTTAACTCCTAACTTTGACGTGTTCATTTTTCCCGAATGAATTTTTGAAGCATTTTTTATATTTGATATTGATGAAAACAGGGGAGCGTTTGTGTTTTTATCAGCCGCCCTCTGAAGTGCAAAAACAAAATCATTAGCGGTTATATCGGGATTAACGCCCTTTCCGAAAAGCTCCTCGGTGTTGCTGTCCTCCTCAATATGCCACTTAGCGCCTTTACGTAAATTAAAAGTATATGTTTTTCCGTCACTGCTTATGTTCCAGCTTTCGGCCACGCCGGGCTTAACCGTGCCGTCGTCGGTTACCCTCACAAGACCTTCAAAGCAGTTTTCAATTATAAGAAATTCATCGGCTGTGGAAGCAATCTGAGGGTCAAAGCTTTTTACATTTCCCGAAAACGGATAAATGAAATCCACCTTTTCGTTATCAGAGGAACAGCCAGAGAATGAAAAAGCAACCAAAATTACCGTAAGTAATATACAAAAACCTCTTTTTATTTTTTTCATTAATATTCACCTTTACGCATTTATAAAAGCATTATATCAAATTAGATGTGGCAAATCAATAAAAGAGTCAGGTGTTTTTATTTTGTTCTTAAAATTTTACAAAAAACATACAAAAAACACTTCGAATATAAAACACAAGGAGCCGTGTATCGAAAAGTTTTTGACAAAATTAAAATTTACAGAAAAAAACTGTTGACAAGGCTTATTTAATAGTTTATATTATTAGTCACTTTAAAATGGAAATCTATGTGTATATGGTAAATCACGTAACGGAAAACAGGGGTTTTCAGGTCGTGTTTTATACACCGTATTTCCGTACATCAGCAAATCATTAAAAGAACTATAAACATAACGATCGGAGTGACTCTTATGGTAAATGTGAAGGATGTCCAGCTTGGTACCACCACAAGAAAAAGCTTTGCAAAAATCAATGAGGTTATGCAGATGCCTAATCTTATTGAGGTGCAGAAAAGCTCATACCAATGGTTTCTTGACGAAGGACTGAAAGAGGTTTTCAAAGATATCGGTCATATCACCGACTATACGGGAAATCTCATTCTTGACTTTGTTGATTATTCAATGGACGATGAGCCTAAATATTCTATTGCACAGTGCAAGGCAAGAGACGTAACATATGCAAGACCTCTTAAGGTTAGAGCACGTCTCATCAATAAGGAGACAGGCGAGGTTAAGGAAAACACCATTTTTATGGGTGATTTCCCTTGGATGACAGATGCAGGTACATTTGTTATCAACGGTG
>JBJFHZ010000065.1:0-48629 GCA_051894075.1 Eubacterium sp. | reverse complement strand
TAGGTCTTCGCCGACATCTTAGCCTCGTATCTTACGATACGAGGTTTTTTCTTGCTTTTATTTAATTACTATGATAATATCGTTATATGAGTAATTTTTGGAGAACTATTATGATAAAAGCCGTTATTTTTGATATGTACGAAACTTTGATTACACAGTACAACAATCCTCAATATTTCGGCAGACATATTGCACAGGATGCTGTCATAGAAGAATCTGTGTTTATGAATGCTTGGGAAGCTACCGAATATGATAAAACAATCGGTAAAATCACCTTTGAAGACGCTGTATCCAAAATTCTTAAAGAAAATAACCGTTATTCTGATGAATTATTAAATAAAATATCTGATAAAAGAAAAACGGCAAAAAGAGATAATTTCAATCATCTTAATGAACAGATTATTCCGCTTTTAGAAGAATTAAAGAAAAGAGGAATTAAAATCGGACTTATAACTAATTGTTATTCCGAGGAGGTTGAGGCTATAAGAAATAGCTGTTTGTTTAAGTATTTTGACGTTGTATGCTTTTCTTATGAAGAAGGTATCAAGAAGCCTGATGAAGCAATATTTAACCTGTGTTTAAAGAGATTAGAATTAAGTGCTGATGAATGTTTATATGTTGGCGACGGCGGATGCTGTGAGCTTGAAGGTACCGAAAAAGTTGGAATGAAGGCTGTTCAGGCTGTTTGGTACATAAAGAACATTCCTTTTTATAAAGAAAATATAGATAGAAAATTTTTACAGGTTGAAAGACCGTTAGATATTTTGAATTATTGTTTGTAATTAAAGCATGAAATTTTTTAATGTATTTTTTCTTGACAAACATAATTTTATGTGCTATTTTTAATACACAAATCGGTTGAGTCCGATATATACACTGTCAACATTCCGAACACAGTGGCGTAGGTAAAAAATCTTACTTGCCCAATGTGTTCGGTTTTTTTACCTAAATTAATTTTAGGAGGGACAGTATGTCGAAATTTATGTACAAAAAAATTATTGTAATCGGTTGTCCGGGCGCAGGAAAAAGCACATTTTCAAGAAAACTTGCAAAGATTATAAACACACCTCTCTATAATCTTGATACGTTTTACTGGAAGGCTGATGCAACCCATATTACCCGCAGTGAGCTTATTGAACGGCAGAATGAGGTTTTTAAAACAGAATCTTGGATAATTGATGGTAATTTCAGAAACACTCTTGAGCTTCGTTTTGAGCAGGCAGAACTGATTTATTTTCTTGATATTCCTAAAGAGATTTGCATTGACGGTGTTAAAAACAGGGATACCAGAGATGAAATTCCCTGTGTTTTGCCTGTGAATGATGAACTGATAGGCTTTATAAATAATTTTGAAAAAGATGTTAAACCCATTATTCTGAATTTGATTAAAAAATATTCCGACAAAAAAGTGATAACATTTCATTCTCGATTTGAGGCAGACGAATATTTGGAAAGGTTGCAAAAGGAGATTAAAAATGGACTTGACGTTTAAAACAGAACAGGGTATTTTTAACTACCGTGTATGTGCAATAATTAAAAATGACAACAAAATTCTTGCAATGAAAAACGATAAAACACCTTATTATTTTTTACCCGGTGGAAGAGTTGAACTTCACGAAACAGCAGAATACGCAATACTCAGAGAGATTAGGGAAGAACTTTGTGTTGATGCTGAAATCGTTAAACCTCTTTGGTTTTGCCAAAGCTTTTTCGAGGAGGATACTACAAGTGAAAAATTTCACGAGTTAAGTATCTATTATCTCGTTGATATTTCAAAAACAAGCATAATTAATACACCTAATACTTTTAAAACAAGAAAGTCAAAGCATAATGAGGTTTTCTATTGGCTTGATATTGCAACACTTGATAAGCAGTATCTTTATCCGTTGTTCATTAAAGACAGAATAAACAATCTGCCTGAACACTTTGAAATATTAACTGCAAAGGAATAATGATATGATTAATGTTTTAGAAAGCATTTTAGGAAAAAATGTATTTGTTATAATTGACAGACCTTTGGGCAGTTTTCACCCGGAACACAAAGACCTGATTTATCCTGTTAATTATGGTTATATTGAGGGGATGATTGCACCTGACGGGGAGGAGCAGGACGCTTATATTCTTGGCATAAAGATGCCTCTAAAGCAATTTACAGGAAAGGTTATAGCAATAATTCATAGATTTAATGATGTTGAGGATAAGCTGGTTGTCGCAGATGAAAACAGTAATTTTACTAAAGAGGACATAAAAAATCAAGTTATGTTTCAGGAAAAATATTTTGATTTTGAAATAATAGTTTGAAATTATCCCTTGACAAATTTTAATTGCTATGTTATTGTGATAAAAAATTGAGGTACAAAAATATGGTTAATTTTAGCTCAAAATCTTATATGAACCCACAGCAGCCTATGTATTATCCATGGGCTTATTTGTCTTGCGTTCATAGAGGTTTGATGAGTTAATATTATTTTTGCAAATTTTAAACCGCTGATGAACGTATATGTTTGTCAGCGGTTTTTTTCTATGGAGGAAATTATGATTGAACTGAGAGAAATTAAACGAAGAGAACTGATATTAGCTCTTATTCAGCACCGAAGAGGATTTATGCCTATATTTTTAAAATACCGAGATATAATTAATCCTGTGTTTAGGAATTATTTTGATTTTATAAAGTATTATAAAAGCCCGAAGCTTACAATGCTTTGGATTGTTTTTGACGGTAAAAAGGTAGGACAAATATGGATAAAAACAAGTGATGATTACGCATCAGTAGCAAGAATATTTGTTCTTAAAAAATGGCAAAACAGAGGAATTGCTCAACAGACCATCATTCAGTCTGAAAGAATATTTTATTCATACAGTTTATGGAAGCTTGAAACCATAATGCAGGAAAAGAAAAACTGCTATCTGTATGAAAAAATGGGATATGAACAAACAGGTCAACAGAAAAAGGTAAATAAAAGAATGACACTAATCTATTATGAAAAGAGGAAAAAGAAATGAATGAAATAATTGAATACTACAACAGATATGATGAAGACGGCAGACTGAAAAGAAAAAGTCATTTGCCTGAATATCTCATAACCATGAGATATATTGAAAAATATTTAACGCCTAATTCAAAAATACTTGAAATCGGTGCAGGCACAGGGAGATACTCAGTATCACTTGCCGAAAATGGCTATGATGTGACAGCCGTAGAGCTCGTACCACACAACATTGAAATAATGAAAAAGAAGGTTAAGCCTAATTACAATATCAAAATATACGAGGGCAATGCCTGCGATTTATCTTTTTTAGAGGGTGACAAATACGATATTGTTTTACTGCTCGGACCTATGTATCATTTGTTCAATGACGAGGATAAGCATAAAGCAATCAGCGAGGCGATAAGAGTTGCTAAAAAGGGCGGTGTAATTTTTGCCTCCTATGTCAATAACGATACAACTATGTATAAAATGTTTTACAAAAAAAGGATACTTGATTATCTTGATAAAGGCTTAATCAGGGAAGACTATCACGCTATTTCAACTGAAAATGAGATTTTTGAACTGTACAGAAAGCCTGATATTGACGAGCTTATGAAAAGCTATAATGTCACAAGGCTGCATTTTGTGGGCGTTGATATGCTGTCATATTTATTCAACAATAAGCTAGACAGACTTAATAAAAGAGAATTTGAGGAGTATATGAAATTCCTGTCAACGATATGTGAGCGTGAAGATTTGGTTGGATTTTCAATTCATATGCTTGACATATTCAGAAAGGATTAACTATGGATAATTTAGTTTACATAACAGGAGCACCGAGATGCGGAAAAACTACACTGGCAAATCATATTGCTAACGAAAACACCTCAATTTTGAGCCTTGACGCTTTATCAAAATCGGTTAGGAGAGCGTTCACTGATTTTCAGCTTTATGACGGTTATGTTCTCATTCAGCCTAATGTAAACAAAGATATTTTTTTGAAATTAGTAAAGATGTATTGCTTGACCTTCTTTAATGACTATCCAAATAAAGCCTTGATAGTTGAGGGCTGTCATTTTACACCAAAGGAGTTTCAAGCAGTATTTCCCAAAGCAAAAATAATTTGTGTAGGTTTAGTCTCAAATAATGAAATAATTTCGGCTATTAATAATAGTGAATGGATGTCTAATCTTCCTGAAAAAATTAAGCTTGAATACGCAGAAAAAATCAGAGAATATTCAAGAGATATGAAAGAATATACTGCAAAAAACTATCTGTATTTTGACAGGAACAAAATTGATTTAAAAGGAATGCAAATATGAAATTAGGAATAATTACTGATATACATAATAATGTTATTGCTTTGGAAAAGGTACTTGACTTTTTAAATAAAGAAAAATGTGACAAAATTATTTGCTGTGGTGATATTATAGGCATAGGTCCTTATCCCGAAGAAACAGTACAGTTAATGATGAATGCAGAAAATCTGATTGCTGTTAGGGGCAATCACGAAAGGTATTTATTGGAGGGTATTGATTCTTATTTGGAAGAAATGGACGAGAATGAAAAAAATCATCATTTATGGGAGCATAGTATGTTGACTGAAAGTTCAAAAGCATTTCTTGAAAGCCTACCATATAGAATTGATGCGGTTATTGAGGGAAAAAGAATTTCTGTAATGCACTATCCTATGGATAGTAAAAATAGATACGTTAATTTTAAATTATTTCCAAATGAAAATGATTTGAATAAAATATTTAAAAACGTAAACAGTGACATTATTTTATACGGTCATAATCATTTTAAAAATATATATAAATCGCAGAAATTTTATATTAATGCAGGTTCATTAGGTTGTCCTGCAAAGGATAAAAACATAGCAAGATTCGGTATACTTGAAATAACTGAAAGCAATGTATCTTTTTTTCCAAAGAATATTACCTATGATTCAAAAATTGTAGTTGATAAAATTAACGAGTATAATTATCCTGATGCTGAAAAAATTAAAAAAATTTTTTACGGTATAGATTGAATTAACTAAAAAAGACCTCCGTAATGGAGGTCTTTCAACTATATATTTAATTTCTTTCCGGGGCTTTATAGAGGTGAATTCTTCCCGTATCATTAAATGCCTTTACAGTCATAACGCTAATCGGAACGATAAACATTCCCATAAAGCCAAAGAGCTTAAGTCCAAAGTAAAGCCCTGCAAGAGTTACAAGAGGGTGTACTCCGAGAGAGCTGCCCACAATTTTTGGCTCAATATACTGTCTGATTACAGTAATTATTGCATAAATAACGATAAGACCAACAGCCTGACCGACATTTCCTGCTATGAGGCTGATTAATGCCCAAGGGATAAGAATTCCGCCTGAGCCTGCAACAGGTAAAATATCAAATATAGCAATGCAGATAGCGATAACAAAAATGAAATTGTTGTTCATAACACCAATAAGATTTAGAATGGATAAGCCTAAGAAAAGCTCACAGAAGGTTATGAACATAATAATTCCGTATGCTCTCAGCATTTTGAGGATTGTTTTTGAAAATACCTGCTTAGTTTCGCTGAGGAGATTTTTATGGTCATCGGGAAGCTGAAGCTTAATGAAATTAACAATTTTTCTGTAATCCTTTGTAAAGAAAATCCAGGCAATTATTCCGATAACTACCGCAAGCAGAATAGACGGTACATTTTTTGCAACATTATAAATGCCTGTAATACCGCTTGTGATACCGCTTGTAATTGACTGAGTATTAATTCCGAGAGCCGATAAATCAAAATCATTAATAAGATTGCCGAAAAATTCAGTAACCTTGTCCGAAACGCTTGTGTAAATACCGTCCGGTAAAAATTTAAGAAAATTCAAAATTTCTCTCTCAAGTGTAACAAGAAAAGATGGTAGGTCGTTTAACTGATCGGCAATATAAGAGACAAAGCTTCCGACCTCTCTGACGATAGCACCGATAATCAGCCCGATAGGAACAAGAATAATTGCTATAACAAACAGTACAAGCAAAATCGACCAAAGCGTATGACATTTATTTTTAGTTTTTTTATCAAGCCAGCGCAAGGGACGCTGGAGCAAAACAGCAAAGAAAAACGATAGCAGAAACGGAGCCGCAACTCCGAAGCAGTATTTAAAAAACAAATAAATAAGGGCGAGAATTACAACAGAGTATGCGATATTTATCAGTGTCGCCCTTCTTTTTTCAACCTTGCTGTTCATAACAACATAACTTCCTTTGCAAAACTTTGGTTATTTTATACATTATTTTAATTCAATGTGCAATATTAATCAAGTAATTTTAATAGAATTAATAAAATTTTTTGATTTATACTTGATATATGAATTCTTTTTTGTTAATATAAGTAAAGTGTTTCTCACAGTAAAACAACTGTACGCAAGCGGAGGACAGTTCGATGGATAAGATTAAATATTATCTTGTTAATTCCAACATTCTTCCCGAGGTTTTCCCAAAGGTTATAAAAGCAAAGAATCTTTTGGTGTCGGGAGAAGCGACTTCTGTCAGTCAGGCAGTGAGAATGGCGGGCATTTCAAGAAGTGCATACTATAAATATAAGGATGCAATATTTGAATATAACACTCAGGAAAGTGATGAAACCGCAACGATTAACGCTAAGCTAAAGGATAACGCAGGTGTCCTTTCGGCACTTATGAGTGAGATTTATAAGGCAGGAGCAAATGTTCTTTCCGTTAATCAAAGCGTACCTGTAAATTCAGTAGCTGATGTTTCAGTCACCGTCAGAATTGCCGAAATGAACATTTCTTCTGACGAGCTTGTTAATTCAATTAAAGTTATAGACGGCGTAACTGCCGTGTCTTTATCATAGGGAGGTATATATATGAAGGTTGCCGTAATGGGCTACGGAACAGTTGGTTCCGGTGTTGTTGAGGTAATTGAAAAGCATAGTGATTCTATTCCAAATAAAACCGGTGGAAAATCATTAGAGGTTTCACGTATTCTTGATTTGCGTGATTTTCCGGATGATCCCCACAAGGATTTATTTACAAAGGATTTTAACGATATTTTAAATGATGATGAAAT
Organism: Eubacterium sp.; assembly: GCA_051894075.1. Taxonomy (GTDB): domain Bacteria; phylum Bacillota; class Clostridia; order Oscillospirales; family Acutalibacteraceae; genus Eubacterium_R. The sequence goes on along the minus strand of JBJFHZ010000065.1, from coordinate 41,592 downwards.
CAAAATTGTTGCAGAAACAATGGGCGGTGTTAATCCTGCCTTTGATTTTACAATGAAGCTTCTCAAAGCAGGTAAAAGCGTTGTAACGTCTAATAAGGAGCTTGTGGCTCAGAGAGGACTGGAGCTTTTACAGGCTGCCGAGGAAAACGGTGCAAATTATCTTTTTGAGGCTTCGGTTGGCGGCGGTATTCCTATTATACGTCCTCTTACTCAGTGCCTTGCCGCTAATAATATCGAGGGCATCGCAGGTATTTTAAACGGTACAACTAATTTTATTCTCACAATGATGATTGAAGAGGGTATGTCCTTTGACGAGGCTCTCAAAATTGCTCAGGAGAAGGGCTATGCAGAGAAGGACCCCACAGCAGATATTGAAGGTCACGACGCCTGCCGTAAGGTTTGCATTCTTGCTTCTCTTGCTTTCGGTAAGCACGTTTACCCAAATCAGGTTGAAACCGAGGGTATTACTAATATTACTCTTGAGGATGTTTCATATATTAATTCAGCAGGCGGAGTTATTAAACTTTTAGGTCAGATTATCTATATTAATGACGATGAAATTGCGGCTTTCGTCAGTCCTGCTGTTGTATATAACGGTTCTCAGCTTGCTTCTGTTAAGGATGTGTTCAACGCAATTCTTGTCAGAGGCGACGCTGTTGGCGATGTTTGCTTCTACGGACCCGGTGCAGGAAAGCTTCCTACAGCTTCGGCTGTTGTTGCTGATATAATCGACTGTGCAAAGCATACCGACAGAAAGAAAATCTTTGGTTGGGGTGAAGGCGCAGAGGACTACGTTGTTGATTATAAAAGCAGTATTAAAATGCCTTTCTATGTTCGTGCAAAGGCAAGCTGTACTAAAATCAATTCTCTTTTTGACGAGGTAAAATATCTTTCAAGACAGGGACAGCCATCTGACGAGGTTGCCTTTATTACGGATATTATGACCGAAAATGAGCTTAATGAAAAGCTTTCGGGAATTGATGTTATCAACACAATTAAGGTTACAAACTATTAATCGGAGGATTACAGACATATGGGACTTATTGTTCAAAAGTTCGGCGGTTCATCTGTTGCTGACGCCGAACGAGTTATGAATGTTGCCCGTATCGTAACAGATACGTATAAGCAGGGCAATGATGTTGTCGTAGTTGTTTCCGCACAGGGCGATACAACCGACGATTTAATTGAAAAGGCAAATGAAATCAATCCAAAGGCTGCCAAGAGAGAAATGGACCAGCTCCTTACAGCAGGTGAGCAGATTTCTATTTCACTTCTTGCAATGGCTATTGAAAGCTTGGGCTATCCCGTTATCAGTCTTTTAGGCTGGCAGGCAGGCTTTAACACTAATTCAATTTACGGCTCTGCAAGAATTAAGAATATTAAGCCTAACAGACTTCAGGCTGAAATTGCAAAGCGTAATATCGTAGTTGTTGCAGGCTTCCAGGGCATCAACCGTTACGACGATTTAACTACACTGGGCAGAGGCGGTTCCGACACATCTGCAGTTGCCATTGCGGCGGCGCTTAAAGCTGACAAATGTCAGATTTTCACAGACGTTGAGGGCGTTTATACTGCTGATCCGAGAAAGGTTGAAAATGCAAAGAAGCTTAAGGAAATAACATATGATGAAATGCTTGAGCTTGCAACACTTGGTGCACAGGTGCTTAATAATCGTTCAGTGGAAATGGCTAAAAAATACGGAGTAGAGCTTGAGGTTCTCTCATCACTTAACCCAATTCCGGGTACAATCGTTAAGGAGGTAGCTAAAATGGAAAAAATGTTAATAAGAGGTGTAACAAAGGATAAGGACGTTGCACTTGTTTCAATATTGAACTTACAGGATACTCCGGGTATCGCTTTTAAAATTTTCTCTAAACTTTCATCAAAGAACATAAATGTTGATATTATTCTTCAGTCCTTCGGACGTGACGGTACAAAGGATATCGTCTTCACAGTAAGTAAGGATAACGGTCCTCTTGCAGTTGAACTTCTTGAGGGTATGCTTGACGATTGTAAGATTGTTTGCAATACTGAGGTTGCAAAGGTTTCAATCGTAGGTGCAGGTATGGAATCTCATCCGGGAACGGCATCAAAAATGTTTGAGGCACTTTATGAAAGCAACATCAATATTCAGATGATTTCAACATCTGAAATTAAGATTTCAGTAATCATTGATGCCGAATCTGCTGACAGAGCAGTTGCAGCCGTTCATAAAGCATTTATACCAAACGACTGATTTTATCTATAAGAAATAGCCTGTTGAAAATTCAACAGGCTATTTCTTATTCAAATATTGAATTAATTAAGCTTTCGTAAACCTCGGCAGGATGGGTCTGAAATTTGTCTCTTATAACCTCTGCCTGTGCTTCTGTGGGCACATAAAGTGACAGCACCATAAAGTCTGAATTCTTATCACTAACGTGCATGGTAACCTTAAATCCGTTATCTTCCTTGGTAATTTCGGTTTTGTTTTCTTTTTTGTTAATTTCGAATTTAACAGTTTTTCTCACAAGCTCAACTGCTTTTTCACGTATTGTTATCGGCAGGTCATTTTCAACTATATCAACTGAATATCTGCAATCGTCACTGATATGAAGAAAACCGTTTTCATCCTCTGTAAAATTTCCCATTTTTATCATTTTGCTGATTGCATTTGATATTTCAAAATAATTTGCGATTTTTCCCTCAACAAGAGAATCAACAATATTTTTTGCCGTAATTTTTTCGTTACAGTTGGCAAGAATATAACAGGATAGAATTTCAATAGATGTGCTTGACCTTAAGCCGCCATCCTCAATTCCGGCAGTAAAAGCGTCAAATTGAAGTGCAGGGTTAAATTCCTTATCCACGTAAATCACCTTCTTTGATAAAATATATTAACATATTTTAATCTCACTTGCAATAAGAGATTATTTGTGTTATAAATATCTTAAAATGATGTTTAAAGGAGATTTTATTATGGAAATCACAAAAGATTCAATAATCGGAGATGTACTTGATAATTATCCGGACACTGCTCCGCTTTTTCTTGAGATAGGTATGCACTGTCTTGGTTGTCCTGCATCAAGAGGCGAATCAATTGCAGATGCCTGCATTGTACACGGAACTGACGCTGACGAGCTTGTTGAAAAGCTTAATGCCCATATCGGTGCCTGATGCAGAAACTGTCAATAAGACTATCATCAGTAGCAGCTCTTGTTAAGCAGGATGCTGCTATTGCTGATATTGGCACAGACCACGGTTATATTCCTGTCTATCTTGCAGAGAAAAAAATTATTAAAAGCGCTGTTGCTTCAGATATAAACGAAGGACCTTTAAATTCCTGCGTTTCCCTTGTTAAAGAAAAGGGACTTGAAAATATAATAAAAACAATAATTTCAAACGGTCTTGACAGTCTTAACGAAAATGATTTTGACACAATTATCATTGCTGGAATGGGCGGAGAGCTTATTGCCGATATTCTTTCACGCCACAGCTTTGTTAAGAAAAAGCATATAATTCTTCAGCCTATGACACATCCGGAAGTGGCAAGAAAATTTTTGTATGATAACGGCTTTGAAATTGAAAATGATATCATAGTTAAAGACGGCAGGCATTATTATAGTATTTTCGATGCGTATTATACAGGAAAAATAACAGAAAAAAGCAGAGTGGATTATTATCTCGGAAATATTACAGATTTTTCAAATAAAGAATATTTTAAGCATCTGCTCAATTACTTTAAAAATAAATCAAAATCAGGCGAGGATTATTCGTATATAATTTCCGCCTTGGAGAAAATCATATGACAACAGTTAAAGATATATTTGATTACATAGATAAAATTGCACCTTATTGTAATGCAGAGTCTTGGGATAATACAGGCTTTCTTGTTGGAAATATTAATAAAGAGGTTAGGCGAGTTGTTATGAGCCTTGACCCCTGCAGGCAGGCGGTTGATTTTGCTGAAAGCGTAGGCGCAGACTTGCTTTTAACACATCACCCGATAATATTCAATCCTGTAAAAAGAATTGAGGCAGGCACCGCCCTATATAAGCTAATAAATTCTGATATTGCCACTATAAGTGCACATACTTCATTCGACAAAGCAAAGGGCGGTATAAATGACAATTTGGCAAAGCTTCTTTGCCTTAAAAACACAAGTCATATTGATGATACTATGCTTGTTGTAGGCGATTTAGAGGAAGAAATGAGCATTGATGACTTTGCTCTCTATGTAGCTGAAATTCTCGGTACCCACGGTCTTAGATATACAGATACTGACAAAATTATTAAGCGTGTTGCAGTAGGCGGTGGCGGATGCAGCGAATACATGGCAGAGGCGATGAAAAATGCCGATTGCTTTGTTACAGGTGAAGTGAAATACCATGAAATGCTTGATGCTTATGAAAACGGCTATGCGGTTATTTCTGCAGGTCACTTTGAAACGGAGAACGTTCCGTTTTTAATGCTTAAAGAAAGACTTGAGCAGGCTTTTACAGATGTTGAGTTTTTAACAGCACCTGTTGAAAATCCTGTTTCGGAAATATAATTATGGCTCTTGACGGAATATTTTTATATCATTTAAAAAATGAAATTGCCTCCTTTGCAGTTGACAGCAGAGTAGATAAAATACATCAGCCCTCAAGGGATGAAATTGTTATTTCTCTCCGTTCAAGAGAAGGGAGCAGAAAGCTTTTGATGTCCTGCAATGCAGATTCGGCGAGAATACATTTTACCGAATTTGCTCCCGAAAATCCTCCAAAGCCTCCTATGTTTTGTCTTATGCTCAGAAAAAGGCTGACAGGTGCTTGGATAACATCAATCGAGCAGGATGACCTTGAAAGAATTTTAAGAATAAATTTCAGCGGTACTGACGAGCTGGGAGATAAAACGAGCTATGCCCTTATAATTGAGATAATGGGCAAGTATTCTAACATCATATTTGTTGACAGTGATAATAAAATTATTGATTCTCTTAAAAGAGTTGACGAAAACAAATCTCATATAAGAGAGATTTTACCCGGCGTCACTTATGTTGCTCCGCCTGCTCAGGATAAGCTGAATATTTTTACTGACGATATTTCGCTTATTAAAGAAAGAATATCAGACAGTAATAAGGGCATTTATAAGGCGTTTTTGGAAACGGTAAAGGGTGTTTCACCTATAGTATGCAGAGAAATAGAAAACGGTTTGTCAGTAGAAGAATTTAAGAAAATGGCAGAGAATCCCGTTCCCACCGCTGTTATTTTTGAAACTCCTAAGGATTTTTCGTTTATCGATATTAAGCAATACGGTACCATTGCCGAGCTCAGAACATTTGAAAGCTTTTCAAGGCTTCTTGACTTTTTCTATTATGAAAAAGTCCGTTTAATGAGAATAAAGGCCCGTTCCTCCGAGCTTTTTAAAACTCTCGGAACATTACAGGAAAGAGCAGTCAGAAAAGCCGTCAACCGCCAAAATGAGCTTGATGAGTGCAAGGATAAGGATACGTATAAACTATTCGGAGACCTAATAAGTGCAAATCAGTACAGGCTTGAAAAGGGTGCACCGTACTATGACCTTGAAAACTATTATGACGATAATAAAATAATCAGAATTCCTGCTGATGTTACCTTAACACCGTCGCAGAATTCTCAAAAATATTATAAGGAATACAGAAAAAAGCAGATTGCCGAAAGTAAGCTGATTGATTTTATCTCTCAGGCAAAGGCAGAAGCAGAGTATTTTGATACAGTAATTGATGAGCTTTCAAGGGCAAAAACCGACAGCGAAATTTCCGAAATTAAAGAGGAGCTTGCAGCAGGCGGATATATAAAAAAAGGTCAGAATAAGAATAAAAGCACTAAAGGGTTAAAGCCAATGCAGTTTAAAACTAAAGACGGCTTCAATGTTTTAGTGGGAAGAAATAATCTTATGAATGACAGACTGACTTTAAAAACTGCCAAGAACTACGACACGTGGTTTCACGTTCAGGATACGGCAGGCAGTCACGTAATATGCGAAACCTCAGGGACAGAAATCACAGATACTGCAATTCACGACTGTGCAGTTATTGCCGCATATTTCAGCAAGGCAAGGGAGTCATCAAACGTTGCGGTTGACTACACTCTTGTAAAAAATGTTAAAAAACCAAACGGTGCAAAGCCCGGTTATGTTATCTATGACCCGTATAGAACGGAGTACGTAACACCTACCTTTGAGGAAACGGAGGAACTGAAAAATGAGTAATGTTGCAGTTATTCTTGCGGCCGGAAGCGGCACAAGAATGAAAAGCGATAAAAGCAAGCTACTCCTTGAAATTGACGGAAAAACGGTAATTGAAAGAACGGTTGAAACATTTTCAAGGATTGATGCCATTGATGAAATAATTGTCGTTATCCGTGAAAGTGACCTTGATGAGTTTGAAAAGCATCTTTCAAAGTATGAACTTTCCTATTGCTTCGGCGGTGCAACAAGACAGGAAAGTGTTATGAACGCTGTTGAAACCATTGACGAATGTGATTTAATCATTATCCACGACGGTGCAAGACCACTTGTTACCGAAAAGGAAATAACAGACACCATTAATAAAGCGAAGGAAACAGGCGCCGCCGCAGTCGGTGTTACCCCAAAGGATACCATAAAAATTGTTGATGAAAATTTGCAGATAGTCGGAACTCCCGACAGGTCAAATTTAATTTCTATCAGAACACCCCAGGTATTTGATTTTTCACAGTATCTCAAAGCGGTTGAGCTTGCAAAAAAACAGGGCAAGGATTTTACTGACGACTGCCGACTTGTTGAAAATCTTGGAAGAAAGGTTAATGTGGTTATCGGCGAATATACTAATATTAAAATCACTACTCCCGAGGATATTCCCATGGCGGAAAGCATTTTAAAAATGAGAGGTGAACAGTAATGAGAATAGGTCACGGCTATGATGTACATAGGCTTGTACAGGGCAGAAAATGTATAATCGGCGGTGTTGATATTCCGAGTGATGTAGGGCTCTTAGGTCACAGCGACGCAGATGTTCTCCTTCACGCAATATCTGATGCAATTCTCGGTGCCGCTGCAATGGGTGATATAGGCCATCTTTTTCCCGATACCGATGATAAATGGAAGGGTGCAGACAGTCTTAAACTTCTTGAAGAGGTGGTAAGGCAGGTTAATGATAAGGGCTATGTGATTGTTAATATCGACTCAACAATTCTTGCACAAGCACCGAAAATGGCTCCTCATATTGATAAAATGCGAAAAAATATTGCTAATGCCTGTAATATTGATTTTGACTGCGTGTCAGTCAAAGCCACAACGGAGGAGGGCTTAGGCTTTACAGGAGCAAAAGAGGGTATCGCTGCCCATTCAGTATGTCTCATTGATAAAAAATAATTATCAAAATTTTTTGACCGATGATTTCATCGGTCATTTTCTTTTTGTCATATCCTAATTATTCTCTGCATAGTAATTGTTAGAAACTGAAAAGGAGATTCTTTATGGAGCTATGCAAAGAATACAAATCAATGAATTGTAATGAAAAGACGGAGCAAATAAGAGAAAGCTTTGACGTTGATTATCAGCTTAATCTCCCGCAATATCTTGAGGATATTGAAAAGATGATAAAATGCTGTGTCAAAAATGTTGTATGTGACTATGAATTTACCGGAAGCGGAATAAAAATTTTCGGTAAAAGCATTATCAGCATTTTGTATCTTGACAGCGAAAACTGTCCGCTTTCCTGTGAATTTGAGGAGGAATTTGATAAATGCTTTGACTTATCCGACTGCGAATACTTTTATTTTGCCGATGTTGACGTTAAGACAAAATACTATAATCACAGGCTGGTTAATCAAAGAAGAATTGATGTGCATAGTTCTTTGGGAGTCTGCATTGATGTTTACTGTAAAAACCCCTGCAAGTGTCTTTCAAGCTGTAAGGATGCTTTTGTCAGAGAGATAAATATTTCCTCGCTAACAGATAAAAATGCCGGAATTTGCTCTGCTGAATTTGACGAGACGTTTCCTATAGTTAAAAATGATTATCAGATAAAAAATATTATAAACGCTTTTGTTACATCAATAGTTGAGGATAAAAAAATTATCAAGGACAAAATGCTTGTAAAAATCAGAAATGAGATTTCCGTAGTCTATGTAAGTGAAAATAATTCTCTTGAAAAATGCCTGCATACTTTTTCGGTAAGCAAGATTATTGACACGTCTGAATGTGATGAAAACGATACAGCGTTTATTTCATCAAGAGTATCACAGTTTTATGTAAAAGCGAAAAGCGACTCTAACAATATGCTTAATGATATTGAGGCTGTAGGTAAGATTTCGATAATGTATAAGATAAATGAAGTATCTGAAATGAGATTTGTTTCTGATTCCTATATACCTCATCATAACGCTAAAATTGAAAGCAAAAGTATTCAGATAAAAAGAAACCCTGTATTTTATTTCGATGATAAAACCTCGGAGATAAGTGTTGAATGCGATAAAAATGTTATTGAGGTAGTTGACTTAAAGGCAGACTTTACCTCCTGCAGAGTCGAAAAATCAGTAATGTATATTGAAGCAGTTGTCTTTGCAGTATATTATGACGACAGCTCCCAGCTTTGCTACTTAGAAAAATGCTGTGAATTTTCATTCTCTCTAAATGACAGAGAGCTTGAAGGTGAGGGTATTGCTAATTTACAGTCATATGATTACGTAATTAAGGGTGCAGACAAAATTTCGCTGAGACTTAACTTTGAATACAGCGCTTATCTTTATAATAGCGATACGGTAAAATACTTGACAGATATTGAGGATGACGGAGAAAAATCAGCAATTAATACTCCCGAGCTGACATTGTATTTTGCCAATAAAAATGAGAATGTTTGGGATATAGCCAAAAGCTTTTCAACGGCAATGCAGTTGATTATGGAAGAAAACGACCTGACATCTGATGTTATTGATGACAGAAGAGTATTGCTTGTTCCCGGAATGTGAGGTTAGATTATGTATAGTGACATTTATAACGATATTTCCAAAAGAACAGGCGGAGATATTTATATCGGGGTTGTAGGACCTGTAAGAACAGGCAAATCAACCTTTATTAAAAAATTCATGGATACGTTTGTTATCCCGAATATCAGCGACAGCTTTGTTAGGGAAAGGGCTCTTGATGAGCTTCCTCAGTCAGCCGCAGGCAGAACAATTATGACAACGGAGCCGAAATTTATTCCCGAGGACGCAATTGAGCTCAATATGAGCGATAATATGAAAATGAGGGTGCGCCTTATTGACTGTGTGGGATATATTGTTCCAAGCTCTGTGGGATATATTGAGGAGGACCAGCCGAGAATGGTGAGAACTCCTTGGTATGATGAGGAAATACCTTTTAATATGGCGGCAGAAATCGGAACGAAAAAGGTTATCACCGAGCATTCAACGATAGGGCTTGTAATCACTACTGACGGCTCAATCAGCTCAATTCCACGTGATGAATATGAAGAGGCTGAGGAAAGGGTAATTAATGAGCTAAAGGAGTTAAATAAGCCTTTCGTTGTGCTTATGAACTGCATTGAGCCGAAATCGGCTGCGGTTATCAGCCTTTGTGCTTCACTGACAGAAAAATATTCGGTTCCTGTAGTGCCTGTGAACTGTCTTGAGCTTACGGAGCAGGAGATAACAGATGTGCTTACAGATGTGCTTTATGAATTTCCTGTATCTAATGTGGGTATTAATTTTCCGTCGTGGATAAACAGTCTTGAAAAAGACAATTATTTAAAATCTTCTGTTTTTACATCAATCAGGCAGAGTGCTGTAAATATAACAAACATCAGGAGTGTTTCAGCCTTTGCAGATTCTCTGAAGGAAAATGAATATATTGAATCAGTAAGCGTTAATTCACTTGACCTTTCCACAGGTATGGTGAGCATAAAGCTTTACGTTGACAACACTTATTTTTACAAGGTGCTTTCTGAAAACTGCAATGTAGAGATTAAAAATGAAAAGGAGCTTATGACTAAGTTTACCGAGCTTATTCAGATGAGGCATAAGTACGAGCGCTTTGCAAAGGCTTTAAGCGAGGTTGAAGAAACAGGCTACGGTATTGTAATGCCTGAAATGAACGAGCTTTCACTTGGCGAGCCTGAGATTATGAAGCAGGGCGGACGCTACGGAGTTAAGCTTAAAGCAGAGGCACCGTCCATTCATATGATAAAGTGCAATACCTTTACCGAGGTTGCACCGATAGTTGGCAGTGAAAGTCAGAGCCAAGAGCTTGTTATGTATCTTCTCAAAGAGTTTGAGGAAAATCCCTCTGACATTTGGAATACAAATATTTTCGGTAAATCTCTCCACGAGCTTGTCAGCGAGGGACTTAACAATAAGCTTTATCGTATGCCGATTGATGCAAGAAACAAGTTCAGAGAAACAATAGAACGTGTAATAAACGAGGGATGTAATGGCTTAATTTGTATAATTCTTTAAAAAATAAGACCGCACTAAATTATCTGTGCGGTCTTTAAATATACTAAAATTAATATTACCATATGAAAACTTATTTCTGCAGGCAGTCCGATCATAAATTTTTTGTGCAGGGTTTTATGATGAATAAGCCTCATTGTGATGTATTCGCATAAGGCACCGCCTAAAAGTCCAACGATAAGCAAGGTGCTTTCAGGTATTCGCCATTTGTTTCTTTTTGCCCTGTATTTGTCTATAAGGGTAAGGAAAATTGATATAAGACTGATTGTACAGAAATATATAACAGCGCAATACATTAAATTTTTTCCTTAAATTCTTTAAGTGTTTTTAAATCAAAGTTACCTATTGAAAGCTTTTCACCTTTCTTAAAGCTGTCACCCTTTGCTTCATCAACCGTAAAAATCGAAGCACATTCGGGGCAGACAAGAAAGTAAACCGTATTGCAGTCAAGCAAAGTAATTTTAGCAGCGAGGCGTCTTTCAAAGTTTGAAAATACGCCGAACTTAACCTCCTTGTTACAATGAGGGCAGGTTAGTTCAACAGTTTCTCCTCTTGATTTAACTCTTAATGAATTTCCAAGTCTGTATTCCATTTCAATCACCGTATATATTTTACTATAAAAACAGGAAGTGTTCAAGTGTATAAAAAATTAATTTCTTTTATTTTGTCAATATTTTTAATTTTGGGGCTATTTGGTTGTTCGGCTCATCAGAACAAAAATGAAAGTAAAACCGAAGATACTGTTCAGTCCCAGTATGTTAAGTCTGTTTGGATTACATATTATGAGCTTTCTTCAATGATTATTGATAAGTCTGAAGGTGAATTTAAAAAAGAAATTTCAAAAGTATTTAAAACAATATCATCAAAGGGCTTTAACAGAGTTACAGTCCACGTCAGACCATATGCAGACGCTTTTTATAAATCATCATATTTTCCGATAAGTGCATATTGTTGTAAGGTTCAGGGGGGCAGTATTGAGTATGACCCGTTGGATATTATGATTACCGCCGCCCATAAATACAAGCTTTCCTTTGAAGCTTGGATAAATCCTTACAGAGTCAGCAGTGATAATGATTTTTCCAAGCTGTGTGACAGTAATATGGCTGTAAAATGGAAGGATACGGATAATATAATTGTATTAGACAGTGGAATCTATTTTAATCCTGCCTGTGAGGAAGTAACCGAGCTGATTGTAAACGGTGTAAAAGAAATTGCCGAAAATTACGATGTTGATTCAATTTGCTTTGACGACTACTTCTATCCGTCAAAGGACGCATCTATTGACAAAAACTTATATGGTGAATATAAAAATAACGGGGGAGATAAGAGCCTGCAGGATTGGAGACGGGATAATGTCACCAATATGGTTGAGCAGGTTTATAAGACGGTAAAAGGTGTGAACAGCAGTATTACCTTCGGTATCAGCCCTGCCTCAAATATCGAAAATGATTATTCTTCACTTTATGCAGATGTTGAAAAATGGTGCAGTCAGGAGGGATATATTGATTACATATGTCCGCAAATCTATTTCGGATTTCAAAACGAAAATCAGCCCTTTATGAAAACCGTTAAAAAATGGTATTCAACTGCAAAATGCGATTTATACGTTGCACTGCCTCTTTATAAAGCAGGCAAGGAGGATGAATTTGCAGGTGAGTCGGGCAAAAACGAATTTGTAAAAAATAATAATATTATTGCCCGTCAGGTGACCTATCTTTCAAAGCTTGACGGGGTTAAGGGCTATTATATTTTTTCCTACAGCTCTCTTAAAGACAATGACGAAACAAAGAATCTTTATTCGGCAATGCAAAATTCACCGTCATAGCAATCTGTAATTGTAATCTCTAATGTTTTGCCGATAATGTTTTGACTGCTTTTAAGTCTGACGGGAATATAGCTTTTTGTATAGCCTTGATAGATATTATTTTCTACAAGACTTTCAAAAAGTACTTCCTTTTTTTGACCGATTAGGGCAGACATATATTTACTTCTGATTTTCTCAGTTTCCTCAATCATAATTCCGGCACGACTTTCCTTTTCGGCTTTAGGAACGTCATCACCTTTTTTTGAGGCGGCGGTGCCTTCTCTTTCGCTGTAAGGAAAAACGTGTACCTTTTCAAAAGCAATTGATTTAACAAATTCAAGGCTTTCGTTAAAGTCCTGCTCGTTTTCACCGTTAAAGCCTACCATAACATCTGTTGTTATGCTTGTGTCTTTAAAGGCATTTCTGAGCTTTTCAACAAGTGTCCTGTATTCTTCTGTTGTGTAATGCCTGTTCATACTTTTTAAAGTCTTGTTACAGCCGCTTTGCAGGGACAGATGAAACTGTGGACAGAATTTGTTAATTTTTGAAAGTCTGTCAATAATATTATCGGTAATGTGGTCAGGCTCAAGAGAGCCGAGTCTAACTCTTTCAATACCATCAGTTTCAGCACAGATTTTTACTGCATCTACTATATCAAAATCTTCTCCTTTTCCGTATGCCGAAAGGTTAATTCCAACGAGAACAATTTCTTTAATCCCGTTATCGGCAAGATTTTTAATTTCATTTTTCAGCGTTTGAGGATTTTTTGAACGAACCCTTCCTCTTGATTTAGGAATTATGCAGTAGCTGCAAAATCTGTCACAGCCGTCCTCAATTTTAACAAACGCCCTTATTCTTTCGCTGAAATGGTTTATTGAGCATTCTGCAAATGCGTCACCGCTTTTATGCTCATCAATTTTAATAAGACGTTTTTTATTAACATTGTATTCGTTTATAACAGACAAAATATCGCCGTCGTTTTTGTTTGAAATGACAATGTCGGCTTCAGTAAGATTTTCTGCATCCTTTGGAAAAGCCTGAGGCATACAGCCGGTAAGAATAACGGTTGAATTAGGATGGGCTCTTTTAAATTTTCTTACATTCTGTCTTGTTTTTTGGTCCGCAGTAGCCGTAACGGTACAGGAATTTATTATGTAATAATCAGCCTCGTTTTTATAGCTCGTTATTTCAAAGCCTGCTTTTTTTAAAAGCTCTGCCATATATTCAGTTTCATATTGATTTACTTTACAGCCAAGTGTATAAAATGCAGCTTTCATTTTTGCCTCCGAGTTTTTGCCGTTATTTTGTACATTATATCAAAAAAATGTTATTAAAACAAGATACAGATAATAGTATTTATTAGGTGATATTATGAAAAAAATTATAGTATTTATTTTATCATTATCAATGCTTTCGGCAATGCCTGTAAGAGTATATGCAAAAAACGATGTTACAAAGGAAATCAATGCAAAATCAAGCATACTTATGTGTATGGATACGAAAGAGATAATAAAAGAAAGCAATGCGTATGAGCATTTATCTCCTGCGTCTGTAACGAAAATTATGTCAATTCTGCTTATTATGGAGGCAATAGACAGCGGAAAAATCAGCCTTAACGATATGGTGACTGCAAGCGAAAATGCAGTATCAATGGGCGGCTCTCAAATTTGGCTTGAGGTAGGGGAGCAAATGAGCGTAAATGATTTGCTGAAAGCAGTTATAATTGCTTCGGCAAATGACGCCTGTACACTTTTGGGAGAATATATTGCAGGAAGTGACAGCGGATTTGTTGATATGATGAACAAAAGAGCAAAAGAGCTTGGACTTGAAAATACACATTTTGAAAACTGCACAGGACTTGATGACAGCGTAACAAATCATTATTCCTGTGCATATGATTTGGCGATTATTGCCTGTGAGGTAATGAAGCATGATTTGGTAAAGGATTATTCAACAATCTGGCTTGATTCGCTGAGAAACGGTAAAACAGAGCTAAATAACACAAATAAGCTGATAAATAAATATAATGGTATAACCGGACTGAAAACGGGAACAACCTCTAATGCAGGGTTTTGCCTTTGCGCAACTGCTACACGTGACGGACTCAGTCTTGTTTCCGTTGTACTCGGAGCTGAAACAAGCGAGGATAGATTTAATCTAACCGTTAATCTTCTTGATTACGGTTTTGCGAATTATCAGATAAATAAAATTAAAGTTGATGAAAAGAAAATTAAATCCGTAAAAATTAAAAACGGCGTTGTTAAATCAGTAAAGCCTGCTTTTCCTGACGGTGACAGCGTTCTTGTGAAAAAGGGGACAGATAAGTTTACATACGATTACAGAGTAAAGGAAAAGGTTGAAGCTCCCGTAAAGCAGGGAGATATATTAGGTGAAATCGTTGTAAAGTGCGGTGAGAAGGAATTAGCATCTGTTCCGCTGACCGCTGAAAAAGATATAAAGAAAACGACTTTTTCATACATTTTTGCAGTTTTATTCAGTAATATATAAAAAAATGTTGAATATTCTTCCAAAATGGTGTATTATATTTGCTCTGACGAAATAATTTTTAAATCCAACAGAAACAGAGGCGATTATTTTGGCTATCAAATTTATTTCACAGCATGCAGAAAGTATTGTTACTGCTAAGGACATTGAGGAAATCACACCTAAAGCAGTCAGTGCACTTAATACACTTCATAACAAAACAGGTGAAGGAAGCGACTTTTTAGGCTGGGTAAATTTGCCGACTGATTATGACAAGAAAGAATTTGCAAGAATAAAAAAGGCGGCAGAATATATTAAAGAAAATGCTGATGTTCTTATTGTTATAGGTATCGGCGGTTCTTACCTTGGGGCAAGAGCAGTTATTGAGGCGCTTACATCACCTAATTATAATTCGCTCAGAAAGAATACTCCTGATATCTATTTTATAGGAAATTCGATAAGTCCGTCTGCTCTTACAGAAATTGTTTCAATCTGCGAGGGTAAGGATATTTGCGTAAATGTTATCAGCAAGAGCGGTACAACAACCGAGCCTGCTATTGCATTTCGTGTTTTCAGAGACCTTGTATATAATAAGTATTCAAAGGAAGAGGCGGCTAAGAGAATTTTTGCTACAACAGACAAAGCAAAGGGTACCTTGAAGGAGCTTGCTGATTCACAGGGCTATGAAACATTTGTAGTACCCGATGATGTTGGTGGCAGATATTCCGTTCTTACCGCTGTAGGTCTTTTGCCGATAGCAGTTGCAGGCATTGATATTGATTCTCTTATGGCAGGTGCAAAAAAGGCACAGGATTCCCTTTGCAGTGAAGATATAAACGAGAATGATGTTCTTAAATATGCTGCAGTTCGTAACTGCTTCTATAATAAGGGCGTTAAGCTTGAGTGCTTTGTTTCATATGAGCCCTGTATGGCAATGTTCAACGAATGGCTCAAGCAGTTATTTGCAGAAAGCGAAGGAAAAGACGGTAAGGGACTTTATCCTGTTTCCTGTATTTTCTCAACTGACCTCCATTCAGTAGGACAGTTTATTCAGGAAAGCGGAGCAGGCCTTATGTTTGAAACCGTTGTTAAATTCAATCATCCTAAAAACGATTTTCTTATTACCGAGCAGGAAGGAAATATTGACGGTCTTAACTTCCTCAGCGGTAAGTCTATGAGCTATGTTAATGAAAAAGCCAGAGAGGGAACACTTCTCGCTCATAACGACGGCGGAGTAGGAAATCTTGTTATTGAAGCTGAGTCAATTACTCCCGAGGAAATCGGTTATATGATTTATTTCTTTGAAAAAGCATGTGCTGTTTCAGGATATATTCTTGGTGTAAATCCATTTAATCAGCCGGGTGTTGAGAGCTATAAAAGAAATATGTTTGCTCTTCTCGGAAAGCCGGGTTACGAAAAGGAAAAAGAAAGTCTTGAAAAACGTCTCGGTATATGTTAATATGTAATTGAAATAAATTACCTTGGAGGAATTTTATAATGATTAAACTTATCATTGGAAATAAAGGCTCAGGAAAAACTAAAAAGCTTATTGATCAGGTTAATGCTTGTGTTGAGGCTTCAGACGGCAATGTAGTTTGCGTTGAAAAGGAGCCTAAGCTTACATACGATGTTTCGTCAAAGGCTCGTTTGCTTGAGACTGAAACTTATCTTATCAATGGTCACAAAGCATTTTACGGCTTCCTTGCAGGTATCTGTGCCGGAAACTATGATGTAACAGATGTTCTCGTTGATGCTACATTTAAAATTGTCGGAAGGGAATATGAGAAGCTTCCTCAGTTTTTTGAAATGCTTTCAGAGCTTTCAGAGGCAACAGATGTAAACTTCTATTTCACAATAAGCTGTGATAAGGAAGATTTACCTGTTGAGATTTTTGATTATTGCGAAGAGCTTTAATCTAAATTCAATATACTTGACATACGCAGTAGTTATATATAAGCTACTGCGTTTTTTTGTATTTATTGCCGTCTATGTTATATATGAACTTTATATGGTTGACATTCATATTGTATAGGTATATAATGACTTATGACACCCTGTAACAAAAGTTTGGAGGTGTATGCCTTGACAGAACAAGATGCCCTTAAAAGCATCAGAAACAAAAATTTATCGGATATATTACAGGTTCTTCGTGAAAAAGGGAACTGCAGTCTTTCTGTTCTTACTGATAACACGGATGGCGGATTAACGACCGTTAAAAAATGCGTAAATCAAGCGATAGAATACGGTATGATTATTGAAGGCGATGTGGCAAATTCTACCGGGGGAAGAAAAGCAAAGCAGTATTTGATTAACAAAAGGTATCAATATTTTTTGTTCTTGATTGTTGATAACAATGAACTTCTCTGCAAAATATTTGATTTTGGGTTTAACTGCATTAAAGAGCTTTCTATGCACTTTGAAATGAATCAATATTTTGAAACCGTTTGCAGATTTATTGATATGTCTGTTGATATATTTGATGTGGGAACAGTCTGTCTTTCAATTCCGTGTGTTGTTAAGGACGGGAAAATTATTGACTGGTATTACAACAGAAATTTAACAGACTTTGATATCAAAAAAAGCCTTGAAGATAAGTATGGAGTTAATGTTATAGTTCAAAATGATATGAAGCTGACTGTCATCGGAGAAAGCGCTGTCAGTAAGCAAAGTGTTAAAAATATTGTTACCGTGCAAATCGGACACAACGGTATCGGTGTAGGAGAAATGGCAAACGGTCATATTCTTGAGGGTTACTCAGGGTTTGCAGGAGAGGTCAGCTACATAAATGATATGCGTAGAAATATAATGGGCATTTCTTACCCTGCAAAAATTGTTCGTAATGTAATTGTTTGTATTAATCCTGAGGTTATCGTTTTTTATCAGTCAGAACGGCAAAATAAATTTAGTCAGATATTCGAAACAGCTGTTAAGGATATTCCTGAATATGCTGTTCCGAAATTTGAGGTTTCCGATGATTATATCGGAAGCATTATAAATGGATTATTTTTTTTAATCAACAAAAAAGGCTATTTTAAAAAGGCGGAGGAAAACCAATGAAAATTTCACTAAAAGACAAAACCACAAAAGAGATACTTATGTTCTCTTTGCTTCCGTTTGGTACAAGTACGCTTTATACCTTAATCGGAACAGCGCTTAATATGTACTTTACCGACGTACTCGGACTGTCCCTTGCAATGACAAGTATTGTCCTTTCGGCAACAAAAGTCTGGGACGCTATTAATGACCCGCTTATGGGTATGATTGTTGACAAAACCCATACTAAATGGGGTAAATGCCGTCCGTACATATTATGGATGAGCGGTCCCGTTATTATTGTAACGGCTTTACTTTTTGCTCCTGTTAATTTCGGACAGAAGGGTAATTTTATATATGCAATTATTGCTTATATTCTCTATTATACCGTTTATACCGCACTTGATATTCCTTATCAGGGATTAACACCATTAGTTTTCCCTGAAGATAAAAAGCGTGTCAAGGCAGTATCCTTCAGTAATATAATCGGATCGCTCGGTACAGTATTGCCTTCTGTGCTTTTCTTTACCGTGGCAGGCTTCTGGGGCAGAGATAATCAGAAACAGGGCTATTTCGGTGCCGCAATTATTTTTGGTGCAATGGCAGCCATCCCGATGTTTATTTCTTTCTTTGGTATTAAGGAAAAGGTATATATTCCTCCGAGAAAGGATAAATATATTGATGGTCTTAAGGTTGTATTTAAGGATAAAAAATTCATTTGTCTTGTAATTGCTGCCTTCTTCTCATCACTTGTTAATCTCGGTGCAATGTTTTTGCCTTATTTTGCAAAGTGGAACTGTGCCGGAGTTATACCTATTGATGATTTGTGCAACTGGATTTATAACACCTTCGGCATTTCAATTCAGCTTACAAGTGAGGGACTCCTTACTCCGCTTCTTCAATTAGGCAGCGGTGCCTCATATATGCTTTCAATGGCACTTGTTCCTGTATTCCTTAAGAAGATGGATAAGAAAACTCTCTGGATAGGTGTTTCATTATTCGGAATTATTGCTGATATTCTTTGCTTTGTAGTTGGTATTTGGATTGTTCCTTATAATACCGTTGCAGGTGCAGTTGTTTATACAATTTTAAGATTCTTTACAAACTTCCCTGTAGGTGTTATGACAGTTCTTCTTATTGCAATGTTCTCTGATGTTGTTGATGACCTTGAAATGAGAACAGGCAAAAGACTTGAGGGTACAGTATTTTCATTCAGAAGCCTTGTTGGTAAAATCTCTTATGCAATATTCAATGTAGTAATGCTTAATGTTGTTGATAAGTTTGGATATGATGCTGATCTTATGTCAAAGCTTACCAATAATCTTGCAAAGCCGCTTATTGAAAGCACAACAAAGGCAACTATTATCGGAGGTGTCAACTATACGACCCTTCTTAATGTAATCTTCTTTATGCTTACAGCACTCGGTGCTATAGGACTTCTTCTTCAGACAATTCCTATGTTCTTCTACAAGTTTGATGAAAAGGCACAGGCTGAAAAGATCAAGGCTTTCCGTGAGGAAAAGGAAAGACGTGAAATTGAAGAATTGAACAAGCTTGCCGCTGAGCAGGGGGAAACAGTAAATGAGTAAAGGAAAGAAAATTGCCGTGACTATTGTTTCTATTATTATTATTGCTATCTGTCTTATTTTGGGTGTATTGTATCTTCTTGCAGACCGTATTCTTATAGGAAATACAAAAATTGAGGAATTTGACACCGGTAGTTCTTCTTTTAAAGTCGGAGTAATTTCCGATACACAGCTTCCGCCTACTGAGGAGGCTCTGAAAAATGATGATACCTATGTTAAAAATATGAAGAATGCACTTACTGTACTTAAGAATAATAATGTGGATATGATTTTATTTGCAGGTGATATTGGTGATTTAGGTACATATTTTGCATTTGAAACCTATGAAAGCGTAATTGATGAGGTTTTCGGTGACGACAGACCTATTGTTCAAACAATAGTGGGAAATCACGATTTTTGGAACAAGGACGCCAAAACAGCAATTAACCATATTAAGGCATTTAAAAAGACAACAGGCTCTTCACCTTGGACTCATTATGTTGTAAACGGATATCATTTCATAGGTGCATCACCGAACTGCGGAAGCATGACTGCCGGTTACGGTTTAACTTCCAGATGGCTTGACAGAGAGCTTGAAAAGGCAAGCAAGGATTCAGACGGAAAGCCTATTTTTGTAATGACACATAATCAGCCCTATGATACATGCTATGGCAGTGATGAATGGGGAGACAAAACACTTAATGACACTTTGGAAAAATATCCCAATGTTGTAAACTTCAGTGGTCACAGCCATTATTCTGTTTTGGATGAACGTTCAATTTGGCAGGGCGAATATACTGTTATGACCACGCAATCACTTTCATATACCGAACTTGAAACAGGAAAAGAAAACGGTACAATACCACCGAATGCCGATGCTACTCCTATGGGATATATTATGGAGTTTTCAGATAACAGCATTGATATTCACAGATTTAATTTTTCCGTCGGAGATTTTGGCTATGAAGAAAAAAGTGATATGCTTTGGTCTCTTTCTCTCCCATATGAGAATGACGGTAAATATTCCTTTGACAGCAGAAAGGCTTTAAATACTGCTCCTGTTATGACTGATACAACCGCAATAGCAAATATAAGCGGAGAAGATGTAATTTTGTCATTCAAGGCAGGAAAAGACGATGATTTTGTTCATTCATATAAGATTGTAATTGACGGTAAGGAAGCTAAATATTTCTTTAGTGATTTTTATAATGGTATTGACAATATGAGTGAAGATGTTACCTTACAGCTTAAATTATCTGAAGGCAAGCATAAATATGAAATTTACGCTGTTGACAGCTGGGGTGCAGAAAGTGAGAACTGCGTTACAGTTGAACATAACTATACGGAGTAATAAAATAATATGAAAAAAGTTATTGTTGTATCAAAAACCCATCTTGATTTGGGCTTCACAGATTATGCGGAAAACATCAGACGAAAGTATATTGATACTTTTATTCCGGGTGCCATCTCTTTAGCACAGGAGATTAATACTGAAAATAAAAAGTCCTTTATTTGGACAACAGGCTCTTGGATAATTAAAGAGGCTCTTGAAAACGGTTCTGCTGTTCAAAAGAAAAATCTTGAAGATGCTTTAAAAAGAGGGGACATAGTTCCCCACGCACTTCCTTTTACTACTCATTCAGAGCTTTTTGATGAAGATACATTTGATTTCGGATTATCTATAGTGGACAGACTTGATGATATCAGAGGCAAAAAGACTGTTTCTGCTAAAATGACTGACGTTCCCGGACATACACAGGGTATTGTTCCTTTACTTGCAAAGCACGGTATAAAGCTACTTCATATAGGTGTAAATGGCGTTTCCGCTGTGCCTGAGGTCCCTGAATGCTTTTTATGGAAATGCGGTAAGGCAGAGGTTGTTGTAGTATATTCCGGGGATTACGGCGGTGCATTTAAGAGCGATCTTATCGACGAGGTTCTTTATTTTGACCACACACTTGATAATCATGGTGCTCCTGCTCCCGATAAGGTTCTTGAAAAGCTTTCTAAGATTAAAAAGGAATATCCGGGATATGAGGTTTCTGCAGGTACTCTTGATGAATTTGCAGAGGTTATATGGAATGTGAGGGATAAGCTTCCTGTATTTGAGGGAGAAATAGGTGATACTTGGATTCACGGCAGTGCCTCCGACCCTTATAAGTCTGCTTCGCTCAGACGTTTAATGAGGCTTAAAAGCAAATGGATTTCCGACGGAACAATGACTCGTGACAGTAAGGAATACAGAGATTTTTCAGATGCGTTGCTTTGCATAGGCGAGCATACCTGCGGAATGGACAGTAAAATGTACTTTGCGGATTACGAGAATTATCTTAAGCCCGATTTTCAGAAAGCACGTGAAACAGATAATATTAAAATCAGACATCTTTTTCGAAATTTTCCGCAGAATTTACTAACGGCTATCAGCAGATGTACGGGAGCATATAAGAAAGGCTCATACAGGGTTATTGAAAAAAGCTGGCAGGAGCAAAGAGGATATATCGACAAAGCCGTTTCCGCTTTAAATTCCGAGCACAGAGCTGAGGCTGAAAATCAGCTTTCTTTGTTAAGACCTAATAAAATGAAGCCGTTATCTTTTGATAATTCAGATGAGAGAGAGTTTGAAATTTGCGGATATAAAATGTCCCTAAACGAATACGGCGGAATCGAAGGCTTGTCATATAACGGCGACGAAATTATCCGTAATAATGACAAGGCACTTATTGAATATCGCTCATACACTGATGTTGACTATGATTATTGGTTCAAGCATTATTGTCGTAATATGGATATAAATTTCGGTTGGGGATTTCCTGACTTTGGCAGACCTCTTTTGAAATATGAAAGAGGCAAATATCCGTCAGGAAGATTTTTCTATAAGATGAACGGTTGCGACGTTCAAAGAACGAGCGATAAAATATCTATTACCGTAAATCTTAAATGCGACGATAAAATTTGTAATCAGCTTGGTGCACCGAGGAAAATTCAGGTTATATATAATCTTGGTGAAAACGGCTTAAGCTTTGATGTTTCCTGGTTTGAAAAAGATGCTAACAGACTTACCGAAGCTATTTTTCTCCATCTTTTCCCTGCCGGTGATGACTTTAAGCTTGTAAAGGTCGGCTCTGAAATTGATTATAAAACAATTGCATCTATGGGTGGTAAAAATCTGAACGCAGTTGAAAAGAGTATTTTAAAAACCGATTCGGGTGTTTATAATTTTACTAATTTTGACAGTCCGCTTATATCTATTGGCAGAGGAAAAATCCTTGAGTATGACAATAAGATTGAAGATATTAACACTGACGGAATTTCGTATGTTCTCTGTAACAATGTATGGGGAACAAATTTCCCTCTTTGGTATGAAGAAAACGCTATGTTTTCCTTTGAAATAAAACCTGATAAGGAATAATTATATGAAATTAATATATAAAAAGCCTTTGATTTTTCCAAGCTGGGCAAGATTCAGCGGCAAAAGTGCAGGTAAAAGATTTCAAACGTTGACAAACGAAGGAGTTTGTTTTATCCCTCAAAAGTCAAAGCTTCCGTATTTCAATCACGTTGAAATGACAGGCTTTGAAATGTCAACGATAATCAGTTACCGAATTGATAAAATTCGCAGGCTTAAAACTTATATCTTTTGTGCTTTTCCGCAAATAAGAGTAATTCCTAACGAAACAAGAGGCAGTCTTACATATCATTTTAAAAGCGTTGATGTAAGCGTTTATAAAGCTGAAAAGACTGTAGAGAACATAAGCATTAACGGCTCTTTAATTATTGAAGAAAAGGGAGACGGTGTTAGTGTTATCCATAGATTCACTCCCGGATTTGATAAAAAAGTCCTTATTGAAAGAATTGATGTTCTAAACCAAAGTGAAAAATCCAAGCGTATCACGGTAAAAAATAACTGTCCTCAAAGCAAAATTAATAAGAATTGCCTTGTCAGCGGTGAGGAGCAGCTTGTTTATACTGATGTTTTCTTCTGTAACGAGGTTCTTAAAAATAAAGCAAATGATTTTGTGCTACAGCCATCGCAGAAGATTAGCTTTACAGTTGTTTACGGTGCAGAACGCATAACATCATCAGCTGTACTTGAGCAGATTTCAAAAAGAAATAATTTTTTATCAGATTCAAATAAAAGACTGAAAATTACTACTCCTAATCAGCATATTAACCGTATGCTTGAATTTTGTAAAATCAGAGCAAGCGAAAGTATTTTTAATACTAAAAACGGCTTAATGCATGCGCCCGGAGGCGGTAATTTTTACGGTGCTCTATGGACTAATGACCAGTGCGAATATGCTAATCCCTTGTTTGCTTATCTCGGATATGACGCAGGAATAGAACAAAGTTTGAATTGTTATAGATTATATTCAAAATTTGCTAATCCTAATACTGCAATTCCAACGAGTATTGTTGCCTGCGGAGATGACATTTGGAACGGTGCAGGGGACAGGGGAGATACTTCAATGTATCTTTATGGCTTGAGCCGTTTCCTTTTGAGCACAGGAGATAAAAAGTCAGCAGAGGAATTTTTGTCTTCGATAAAATCTGCAACAGAATATGTCATAAAAAATATTACCCTTGACGGAATTGTTAAAAGTGACAGCGACGAGCTTGAAAACAGATTTGAAAGCGGCAATGCAAATTTGTCTGTTTCCTGTATAACATATGACGCTTTTATTTCTCTAAGCTATCTTTACAGAGAATTCGGAGAAGAAAAAGAAGCAGATAAATTTTTAGCTCTTTCAGAAAAAATAAAAAACGGAATAGAAAGCTATTTCGGTGCAAATGTTGAGGGATTTAATACATATAAATATTGTAATGAAGAAGCCCGTTTGCGTTCTTGGATTTGCCTGCCTCTTACTGTAGGAATTTTTGAAAGAAAAGAGGAAACTGTAAAGGCTTTACTTTCGGATAAGCTTTATAAGAACGGTGGCTTTTTAACGAGAAGCGGAGGCAAAACCTACTGGGACCGTTCAGCTTTATACACATTAAGAGGACTTTTTTATGCAGGCGAGGCTGATACAGCCTGTGATGTTCTTGAAAAATATACAGATGAAAGACTTTTAGGTTGTCATCCGCCTTATCCTGTTGAGGCTTTTCCTGAGGGTAATTCAGCACAGCTTTCTGCCGAAAGTGCTCTATATTTGAGAATAATTATTGAGGGCTTGCTTGGCTATAAACCCGTTGGTTTTGACTCCTTTGAGATTAAGCCTAATCTTCCGTCAAAATGGGATATAATTGAAATTAATAACATTTTGCTGCTTGGTGAGATATTCAATATTTCTGTCTTAAACGGCGAATGTTATACATTGATAATCAATGATAAAAAAGTAAAAATCAACAAAGGTGAAAAATACGTTCTTAACAGAAAGAAGGGGACTGTATGATTTATAACGTAAACAGAAAAATACATACCGATTTCAACGTTTTTGAGGAAAATAAGCTTCCTGCAAGAAGTTATTTTATTCCTTTTTCCGATGAAAAGGTGCTTGCTAAAACAGATTATAAAAATGAACGCTATAATTCCGACAGAGTAGTTTTGTTAAGCGGTGATTGGGATTTTGCTTATTTTGACAGGTTAAGCAAGGTGCCTGATTCATTTGACACAGACAGCGTTAACTTTGATGTTCTTAATGTTCCGTCAACCTGGCAGAGAAACGGTTATGACCAGATTGCGTATATCAATACCCGTTATCCTTTTCCTAAAAAACCGCCTCATATTCCTCAGGATGTTGCAGTGGGAATTTACAGAAAAAAGGTTAATTTAGCGAAGGCTCCGCGTCAGGTTATTTCATTTCTCGGCGTTGCAGGTGCTCTTGCACTTTATGTCAACGGAAAATATGTTGGCTATTCCGAGGGCTCTCACAATACTGCAGAGTTTGATATTACCTCATTTTTAAGCGACGGCGAAAACGAAATTGTTGTTGTCAATTATAAGTGGAGCAACGGTACTTATCTTGAATGTCAGGATATGTTCAGAGAAAACGGTATTTTCCGTGACGTTTACATTATTAATCAGAAGGAAAGCTATATTAATGATTTTCTTTTAAGACCTAAGAAAAATGCCGACGGAACCTATGATTTAACAATCACCGTTGACGGTAAGCTTTCTGATAATTCAACAGTTGATATTTCCTGTGATAATCTTTTTAACGTATCTTTAAATGGCATCGGACAGACAGAGGCTTCATCTCTTTCAGTTAAGGAATGGAGCGCTGAAACACCTAATATTTATGAGGTGAAAATCGTACTTAAAGAAAACGGTAAGGTAACCGAAGCAATACGCACTTATATAGGCTTTAAGGATGTTAAAATTGACGGTGAGGTATTTTTATTTAACGGTAAAGCAATAAAGATGCTTGGCGTTAACCATCATGATACCCATATGACAAAGGGCTACGCTGTTTCTCTTGATGATTTAGAGCTTGATATTAAGCTTATGAAGGAGTATAACTGCAATGCCGTTCGTACTTCTCATTATCCTCCCGACCCGGTATTTTTGATAATGTGTGATATGTACGGCCTTTATGCAGTTGATGAGGCCGATATTGAAACTCACGGCTTTTATGCAATACCGTACAGCACCTATAATCCTAACAGATTGAGTAATGACGTTAAGTGGGCGTCTCATTATCTTGACCGAGTTGAAAGAATGTATGAAAGGGATAAAAACCACCCCTGTATTACTATGTGGAGCCTCGGAAACGAATCAGGCGGATACAAATGTCAGGATGTTTGCTATGATTTTCTTAAGAAGGTTAATCCCGAAATACCTGTTCATTACGAGGGTGTAAACCGCAGTAAGCGCTGGGCATATGATGTTGTTTCAAGAATGTATGCGACACCGGACCTTATGAGAAAGGTGCTTAAGGGTACTGCCGGTAGCAAGTATAAGGGTAAGCCGTTTTTCCAGTGTGAATATGCTCATGCTATGGGCAACGGTCCCGGCGGACTTGAGGATTACATTCAGCTTTTCTATTCCTCAAAGCAGTTTATGGGCGGTTGTATTTGGGAATGGGCAGACCATAGTGTTTATGATGAAAATGCTAAATATAAGTGGACTTACGGCGGAGACCACAATGAGCCTATTCACGATGGCAATTTCTGTGTTGACGGTTTGTTTTATCCCGACCGTAAGCCATCAAGCGGCGCTCTTGAAATGAAGGTATGCTACAGACCTATAAGAGCTGAATATAAGGGCGACGGTGTATTTGAGCTTACAAATACAAAATGCTTTAAGGATAGCTCCGATATTGAAATTTCATATGAAATTATTAAGAACGGTGAGACTTCGGAAACAGGAAATATTTCTTCGGTAATCAGTCCGCTGACGAAAAAGAAGATTAAGATTAATTCTCCTTTGATGTCGGAAAAAGGTGAAGATGTTTTCGTAAACTTTATTTATAAAGATAAAAATGATAGCAGAGAAATTGCTGTAGAGCAGGTAACGGTTTCTCTTGCAGAGATTAAACCTTCAAGCATTTCCGATTCAGCAATTATTGAAGATAAGTCCGACTGCATCAGCGTTTCCTTTGAAAACGGTAATGCTATCTTTGATAAAAAGAGAGGACTTGTAAGCTATAAGATAAATGAAACAGAATATCTTAATACAAATCCGTTAGATAATCAAAACGGCTTTGTTCCTCATATTTACAGAGGCAGGCTTGATAATGATCAATATATGGTAATATTCTGGAAGATTATCGGTCTTGACTGCTCAAAAACTAAGCTTGTTTCTTGTAGTGTTAAAAATAAAAAAGGCAAAAAATGTGTAAGCACGGCTTTTGATTTCGTTACAAGAGGTTTATTTGTTCTTGCAAAAGCTGAGGTTGATTATTACTTTGATAAAAACGGTAAAATGACAATATCAGCTTCTCTTAACAAGATTTGTCCTCTTACGGACCAGCTTCCACGCTTCGGTGTTCATGCCGAGCTTCCAAAGAATTTTGAAAACGTAAATTACTACGGTAGAGGCCCTGTTGAGAATTATTCCGACTTTAAGGAGCATTCGCCTGTCGGAATTTACGATACTACAGTATCAGATATGCCGCATAAGTATATTAAGCCTCAGGATTCAGGCAACAGGGGAGAGGTTCGTTACAGTATACTTACTGATGATAAAGGAATCGGATTTAAATTTACTGCACTTGACAAATGCTTTAATTTTAATGCTAACCACTTTACCCTCGGTCAGCTTAAGAAAGCAAAGCATATTGAAGATATACCCGACACAGATACAACCTTTACAGCTGTTGACGGCTTCGTAAGAGGTACAGGCTCGGGAAGCTGCGGACCTATTCCGTCAAAGGAGCATATGATTAAATTCGGTTATACAACACCTTTGAAATTCACATTTGAAGCAGAGCCGTTAAAATAAAATCGTATATACAAAACCTAAAAAGCGGACAGTTCATTTGAACTGTCCGCTAAGTTTTTTAGTGATTATGTAATTACATAAGTGAGAGGTAAAGCTCCTTGATTTCCTCAACGTTTGTTTCTCTTGGGTTACCCGGACGGCAAGCATCGTCATAAGCAGACTGTGCAAGGAAATCAACATCCTCAGGCTTAACGATTTCCTTAAGATTTTCAGGGATACCTACATCCTTTGAAAGCTGCTTAACAGCATCAATAGCTGCCTTTCTTGCATCCTCAAGGCTCATTTCGTCTACGCCTTCAACACCCATTGCCTTTGCAATATCTCTGTATTTCTCACCTGTTGCCGGAGCGTTATATTCCATAACTGTAGGAAGAATAATTGCGTTTGCAACACCGTGAGGTGTGTCGTAAAGAGCACCGAGTGGGTGAGCCATTGAGTGAACAATACCGAGACCAACGTTTGAGAATCCCATACCTGCTACATACTGACCGAGAGCCATACCTTCTCTGCCTTCGGGAGTATTTTCAACAGCACCTCTGAGGCTTCTCGAAATAATCTCGATTGCTTTAATGTGGAACATATCCGAAAGCTCCCAAGCACCTGCTGTGATATAGCCTTCAATAGCGTGTGTAAGAGCATCCATACCTGTTGCGGCCGTAAGTCCCTTTGGCATTGATGACATCATATCAGGGTCAACAACTGCAACAATAGGAATATCCTTAGGGTCTACACATACCATTTTTCTGTTCTTTTCAACATCTGTGATTACATAGTTAATAGTAACCTCAGCGGCAGTACCTGCTGTTGTAGGAACTGCGATGATAGGTACACATTTGTTAGTTGTGGGAGCAACACCTTCAAGAGAACGTACATCGGCAAAATCGGGGTTTTTAATAATAATACCGATTGCCTTTGCAGTATCCATTGACGAACCGCCGCCGATAGCGATAATACAGTCAGCACCAGAAGCCTTGAAAGCCTCAACACCTGTCTGAACATTTTCTATTGTCGGGTTTGGCTTAATCTGGCTGTAAATCTCATAGTCAATATTTGCATCGTCAAGTACATCTGTAACCTTCTTTGTTACATTGAACTTGATAAGATCAGGGTCAGAGCATACGAAAGCCTTTTTAAAGCCTCTGCCTTTAACCTCTGTTGCTATTTCTTTGATAGCTCCTGCACCGTGATAGCTTGTTTCATTAAGTACAAATCTGTTTGCCATAAATTTATCTCCTTATTTTATATGTTAGGAATGTTTTCCCAACTGCAATATTACCACTTTGACAATAAATTATCAATATATAATTTCAGCTTTTTCTTAATTTTTAAAAATTGTTAAAATTTTCACTTGCAAAGTGTTGGATTAATGGCTAAAAATATTTTTAAGCAATCTAATTTTGAAAATTTCTATTGACAAAGAGCAACATTATATATATAATACTTAAAGCGTAGTACGAGGTGGTTTTATGAAAATTGACCTGACAGAATTGTTTAACGGCAGCGTTGACAAAAAGGATATTGATTACAGGCTTGATTTAAGTAATCTCATCTACAGTACCTATAATCCTATTAAAAACGATGTTGTTGTTAAGGGTTCTCTTTTCAGCAAGGCAGATGTTGTTTATCTTGATGTTGACATTTCTTTTGATTTCTTCGGCTTCTGTGACAGATGTGCAGAAGATGTCAGGAAGAAATTTGATTTTAATGTTAAACGTATTGTAGTTGAAAAGCTTGAAAACGAGAATGACGATGATGACTACATTGTTGTTAAAAACAGGGAACTTGATTTAGACGAATTAGTTAGCGAAGAGGTGTCATTGAGCCTGCCAAGCAAAATTCTGTGTAAAGAGGATTGCAAAGGTCTTTGCCCTAAATGCGGAGCTAATCTGAATGTCAAAAAATGTGATTGTAAAAGTGATGTTGATCCGAGAATGGCGGCACTTTTGCAGTTACTTGATGAAGAATAAAATGCTTTTATATAAAGGAGGCAATTAAAATGGCAGTACCTGCAAGAAAGACATCAAAGGCAAGAAAGAACAAGAGAAGATCAAGCGTTTGGAAGATGGATGCTCCGACACTTGTTAAATGCTCAAACTGCGGCGGTTATACAGTTGCTCACAGAGTATGCGGCAACTGCGGTTACTATAACGGCAAAGAAGTTATCGCTAAGGACGAGGATTAATTTTAGTTGTTGGCACGGCGGACATTGTGTCCGCCTTTCTTCTTATTATCAGTTTCTATAATATTTTATTTCAAGGAGGAATTCGTATGGCAAAGCCTGTTGTTGCTATTGTTGGCAGACCAAATGTAGGCAAATCTACACTTTTTAATAAGCTGATAGGTACAAGAATGTCTATTGTTGATGATACGCCCGGTGTTACACGTGACAGAATTTACGGTGACTGTGAATGGCTTAATAGAAAATTGCTCCTTGTAGACACGGGCGGTATTGAGCCTGACACTAATGATGTGATTTTAAAGCAAATGCGTACACAGGCTGAGATTGCTATTGACACAGCAGATGTTATTATTCTTGTAACAAATATTCGTGATGGTGTTGTTGCAAGCGATTATGAGGTAGCGTCAATGCTTCAAAAGAGCGGAAAGCCTGTTGTTCTTTGTGTAAATAAGTGCGACAGTATCGGTGAGCCTGAACCTGAGTTTTATGAGTTTTATAACCTTGGGCTTGGTGATCCTATAGCTGTTTCCGCATCGCACGGTCACGGCACAGGAGATTTACTTGACGAGGTACTGAAATATGTGCCCGAATGTATTGATGAGGAAGATGACGATGAGATTATAAGTGTTGCGGTAATAGGCAAGCCTAATGTCGGTAAATCCTCACTCGTTAATAAAATCTGCGGAGAAAACAGAGCAATTGTTTCCGATATTGCAGGTACTACAAGAGATACTACAGATACCTTTGTAGAAAATGAGTACGGCAAATTCAACTTTATTGATACGGCAGGATTAAGAAGAAAAAGTCGTGTTGATGATGCTATAGAAAAATACAGCATTATCCGTGCAAGAATGGCAGTTGAAAGAGCAAATGTTTGTGTCATTATGATTGATGCAACACAGGGCTTTACCGAGCAGGATTCAAAGGTTGCGGGAATTGCTATTGAGCAGGGAAAAGCCTGCATTATTGCCGTAAATAAATGGGATGCTGTCGAAAAAGACGGAAGCACTATGAATGAATTCAGAAAGAAGCTTGAAAATGATTTTTCATTTATGAGCTATGCACCTTTCATATTTATTTCAGCAAAAACCGGTCAGAGAATTGATAGACTTTTTGAACTTATCTCATTTGTACATTCTCAAAACTCTATGAGAATATCTACAGGAAAGCTCAACGAAGTCCTTGCAGATGCCACCGCAAGAGTTCAGCCACCTACCGATAAGGGTAAAAGGCTTAAAATTTATTATATGACGCAGGCGTCAACAAGACCGCCGACATTTGTATTTTTTGTTAATAATTCTGAGCTTTTCCATTTTTCATATCAGCGTTATCTTGAAAATCAAATCAGAGAGGTTTTCGGTCTTGACGGAACTCCCGTTAGATTTATTATCCGTGAAAGAGGAGAGAATAAAAAATAATGATTATCTTGGCTTATATCATAATAGCAGTTATATCGTATTTGCTGGGTAGTCTCAATTTCGGTGTTATTCTTTCCAATAAGCTGAAGAATGACGATGTCAGAAATTACGGCAGCGGTAATGCCGGAACAACCAATATGCTTCGCAATTACGGTAAAAAATATGCTGTTCTCACTATAGTCGGAGATATGGTCAAGGTCGGTGTAGCTATTCTTATTGCTTTTGCAATTTTAAAAATTACGCCTGTTAAGGTATTTAATCAGGGGCTTTATGACAGCTTTATGAGTAATGTTGGTCAAACGATTTTTATTAAATCCTTTGCAGGCTTTTTCTGTGTTTTAGGCCATATTTTTCCTTGCTTTTTTAAATTTAAAGGTGGAAAGGGTGTTGCAACCTCCGGCGGTATGGTTTTTATGATAGACTGGAGAATTGCTTTAATTTTGCTTGCTGTGTTTGCAGTTGTCGTTTTGGCTACAAAATATGTTTCACTTGGCAGTATTATTATGGCTTTGCTTTACCCTGTGTTTATCTACATTTTCCACAGGAGTATTCCGATTACCGCCATTGCGCTTGTATTTACGGTAATTGTCGTTGTTGCCCACAGGCAGAATATTGTTAAACTAATTAATCATACCGAAAGTAAAATTACCGATAAAAAGAAACAAAAATAGTTTAAGGTCTGTTTTGAACGCTTCAAACAGACCTTTTATTTTGCCAATTATTAGTGAGCTTGAAAAAGCGTTTAGTATTTGAACATACAGCTGTCTAAAGATGTGTCCGGTCAGGCAGACAGGGTATTTTAATTATCGCTTGACTTTTTATATAAATAAGTATATAAATATTCTTAATTGATATATTGAAAAAATTTGCTTAATAATGTAAAATATAACAAATAATTATTTGGAGGCTATTTAATGGCTGATTGCGTTATTACAGGTAAAGAAGTTCTCGGTGTCGAGTTTGGCTCTACAAGAATAAAGGCTGTTCTTGTTGATGAAAATTGTAACCCTATTGCTATGGGTAGTCACAGCTGGGAAAACAGGCTTGAAAACGGAATATGGACTTACCATATAGACGACATATGGTTAGGACTTCAGGATGCTTACAGTAAGCTTAATGAGGATGTTGAAGAAAAGTTCGGAGTTAAAATTAAAAATCTTTCTTCAATAGGCTTCTCTGCAATGATGCACGGCTATCTCCCTTTTGATAAAGACGGAAATCAGCTTGCAGAATTTCGTACCTGGAGAAATACAATAACATCTCAAGCCTCTGAAATACTTACCGAAAAATTTGGCTTTAACATTCCGCAGAGATGGAGTATTTCTCATCTTTATCAAGCTATTTTGAATGGTGAAGAACACGTTTCTGATATTGCATTTTTGACTACGCTTGCAGGATATGTTCACTGGAAGCTGTCTGGTGAAAAGGTTCTCGGTGTGGGAGAAGCATCGGGAATGTTTCCTATTGACAGTAATACATGCGACTATGATTCAGATATGCTTGACAAATTTTCTTCATTTGATGAAGTTAAAGAATTGAGCTGGAACATAAAAGAAATTCTGCCGAAGGTGCTTACTGCAGGTGAAAACGCAGGATATCTTACCGAGGAAGGATCAAGATTACTTGACCCATCGGGAAATCTTCAGTCAGGAGCTCTTATGTGTCCTCCTGAGGGTGATGCAGGTACGGGAATGGTCGCAACAAACAGTATTGCACCCGGAACAGGTAATATTTCAGCAGGTACTTCAATTTTTTCTATGATAGTTCTTGAAAATCAGCTTTCAAGGGTATATGAAGAAATTGATATGGTAACCACACCCACCGGTAAGCCTGTTGCAATGGTGCATTGTAACAACTGTTGTACAGATTTTGATTATTGGGTAAATATTTTTTATGAATTCTCAAAGCTATCGGGGTTGGAAATTAATAAGCCGCAGCTTTATGATATGCTTTATAATACTGCTCTTGACGGAGATAAAAACTGCGGCGGATTGGTTTCTTACAACTATTTTTCCGGAGAACCAATAACAAAAGCGGAAGAGGGCAGACCTCTTTTTGTAAGAGGTGAAAACAGTAATTTCAGTCTTTCTAATTTTATGCGTTCATTGATTTATTCAACTACAGCAACGCTTAAAATCGGTATGGAAATTCTTGACAAAGAAAATGTTAAAATAGATAGATTGACAGGTCACGGCGGTTTATTTAAGACACCTGTTGTAGGTCAGAAAATTATGGCTGCCGCAATGAATACTCCTGTTTCTGTTCTTGAAACAGCCGCTGAGGGCGGTGCTTGGGGAATTGCAGTCCTTGCTCGTTATACATATGACAGCGAAGGCTTAAGCCTTGACGACTATCTTGAGAAAAACATTTTCAGTAAATTTAAAAGTACAACTACTGAGCCTGATGCAGATGATGTAAAGGGCTTTGAAGAATATATGAAATTGTATAAGGCAGGTCTTGTTGTTGAAAAATCAGCGGCTGAGAACATATAAGGAGAAAAGATATGGCTATTAAGGATTATGAATTTTGGTTTTTAGTAGGAACTCAGCATTTATACGGCGAAGAAATATTTGCCGATATTAATTCACACGCTGAGGAAATGTGTAAGGAATGGACAGAAAAGCTTCCCTGCAGGGTTGTTGCAAAGCCCTGCGTTAAGACCTCACAGGAGATTTTATCTGTAATTGAGCAGGCAAATAATACTCCGGAATGTACAGGTGTTATTACTTGGATGCATACATTTTCTCCTTCAAAAATGTGGATTGCAGGTCTGAATGCACTTAATAAGCCTTATCTTCACGTAAATACTCAATATAACCGTGATATCCCTTGGGATACTATTGATATGGATTTTATGAACCTTAATCAATCTGCACACGGTGACAGAGAACACGGCTATATTCACGCAAGAATGAGGAAAAAGGTTAAAGTTGCCGCAGGCTATTGGAAGGATGACGTATTCCAAAATAAGATTGCAGTTTGGATGAGAGCCGCAGTTGGTGCCGCAGAATCAAGAAAGCTCAGAGTATTGAGAATTTCTGATAATATGAGAAATGTAGCCGTTACAGACGGTGACAAAATTGAGGCACAGATTAAGCTCGGATGGCAGGTTGACCACTACGGCGTAGGGGATATCATCAGAGAAGTTGATGCTGTTACAGAAAGCGAAATTGACGCACAGATGTCAGAATATGAAAAGTATTATGTCATGGATACAGACAATATTGACGCTGTAAGATATCAGGCGAGAGAAGAAGTTGCTTTAAAGAAGTTTCTTGATGAAAACGGCTTCGGTGCTTTTCATACTAATTTTGAAGATTTACAGCAGCTAAGACAGCTTCCCGGACTTGCCGCACAGGACCTTATGAGACAGGGCTACGGCTTTGGTGCCGAGGGTGACTGGAAGGTTGCCGCAATGACAAGGGTAATGAAGCTTATGGCTGAGGGTATGGACGGCGGAACAGCTTTTATGGAGGACTATACATATCATTTTGAACCCGGTAATGAAATGCTGATGGGCTCTCATATGCTTGAAGTTTGTCCTACAATAGCAGAGACAAAGCCAAGAATACAGGTCCATCCTCTTGGAATAGGCAACAGGGAAGACCCTGCAAGGCTTGTATTTAAGGCCCGGACCGGTAATGCAATTGTTGTTACGCTTGTAGACATGGGTGACAGACTGAGAATGATTGTTAATGATGTTGAATGTAAGGAGCAAATTAACGAGATGCCTAAGCTTCCTGTAGCAGGTGTACTTTGGAAGCCGCTTCCTTGCCTGCAAACCTCAGCTGAGGCTTGGATTTACGCAGGCGGAGCACATCATTCTGTTCTTTCATATTCACTTACTGCTGAACATATGAGAGATTTTGCTGAAATTATGGGAATTGAATTTATCCACATCAATAAGGATACTGAAATTAATTCGCTTAAAAAGGAACTGTTTTATAATGATGTTGCATATAAGCTCGGTATGTAAGGAGATATTATGTTAGAGGAATTAAAAGAAAGGGTTTTTGAAGCAAATATAAAGCTTGTTGAGTATGGGCTTGTGGTTCTCACATGGGGAAATGTTTCAGGAATTGACAGAGAAAAGGGACTTTTTGTAATAAAACCGTCAGGCGTACCATATGATACAATGAAGGCTTCGGATATGGTTGTTATGGACCTTGACGGAAATAAGGTTGAAGGAGAGCTTAATCCTTCCTCCGATACACCTACACATCTTGAGCTTTATCGTAATTATAAAGATATCGGAGGAGTTGTTCATACCCATTCTTCCTGGGCTTGCTCTTGGGCTCAGGCAGGCAGAGATGTACCTGCATACGGTACCACACATGCTGATTTCACAAACGGATGTGTGCCCTGTGCAAGAGGTCTTACTAAAGATGAGGTTGAAAACGAATATGAGCTCAATACAGGTAAGGTAATAGTTGAAGAATTCTTAAAAAGAAATATCAGTCCTGATGAGTGTCCTGCTGTTCTTGTTCACAGACATGGTCCTTTTACTTGGGGGAAGGACCCCTTTAAAGCCGTTGAGAACGCTTTAATTCTCGAAGAAATTTCAAAAATGGCTTATCAGACAGAAAAGATTTTTGCTTTTGACAGTTCGGGAAATATTGGTATTGAGCAGTATCTTCTTGACAAGCACTATAACAGAAAGCATGGAAAAAATGCTTATTACGGACAGAAATAACGGAGTAAATTATGAAAAAATTTTTGAGCTTATTTATATCACTTTTTGTACTTGCAGTTTGCGTTTCTTTTTCCGTATCTGCATATGCAGATG
This sequence comes from Eubacterium sp., assembly GCA_051894075.1. Lineage (GTDB taxonomy): Bacteria > Bacillota > Clostridia > Oscillospirales > Acutalibacteraceae > Eubacterium_R. The sequence goes on along the minus strand of JBJFHZ010000065.1, from coordinate 5,510 downwards.
ATAGTGTAATTCAAAACACAGATGAAACAATTGTACTAAATGATATCAGTGACAGTAATTGTACTGTTGATATTCCTTTTACTTCAACTGATTATACGGGTGAGGCAATAACCCCTGCTGTTACTGTTACCTGTAACGGAGCAGTACTTACTGAAAATTTAGACTATACAATTGCTTATTCTAATAATGTAAATGCCGGCTTTGCCAAGGTTTTTGTAACAGGTATAGGAAATTACAGCGGTACTGTTACAAAAGATTTTACAATCAAGAAATTAAACCTTGCCGGTAAGGGTAAAGCTACTGTTTCCTTTGACAGCACAACAATAGTATATAACGGCGAAAGCGTAAAGCCTGTTGTATATGTTTCTTATAATAAAGGCGGAAATGAAGGCGCTCAATATCTTGCTCAGGATATAGATTTTACGGTTGCTTATTCAAATAATAACAATATAACAAATGCTTCGGTAAAAATTACAGGTATCGGAAATTATACCGGAACATTAACAAAAAGCTTTAAAATCTACCCCGCAGCAGTTACAAATGTATACGTGTCAAATGTTACATCATCATCACTTGTAATAAACTGGAGCAAGGTTAGTAAAGCATCAGGATATGATATTGCGGTTTATGATGAAAGCAAAGGAGCATTTAAGCATCTTGCTTATGTATCTTCAAAATATTCTTCATATAAAGCAACAAATCTCATCCCTGCAAAGACTTACAGATATAAAGTAAGAGCATATAAGACCATTGATGACAGAAAACGTTACGGTGAATACAGTAATGAAACAGGCACACTTATTCAGCCTGCACAGGTTAAAATAAGCTCTGTTACAAAGTCAGGAAATAAATTAACTATTGAGTGGGGCAAGGTTAAATGCTCGGGTTATCAAGTCTTTTATTCAACCGATAAAAAATTCAAAAAGAATGTTAAATCTGTTTTTGTATCATCCTCCAAGACCAGCTATAAGGTCAGCGGAATTAATAAGTCAAAGCGCTATTATGCAAAGGTCAGAGCTTATTCAAATTATAACGGTAAAAAGCGTTATGGTGCAAAAAGTACTGTCGTAAGCTCTTATTTTTCAAATGTTTATGCAACATATTCAACCTATTATGTTAATAATGCCAACAGAACAACTAATTTGAAAATTGCCAGCAAAGCAATTTCCGGTACAATTATAAATCCCGGCGAAACCTTTTCCCTCAATAAAGTTGTAGGTCCGAGAACTGCGGCAAAGGGATATAAAGAAGCACCTGTTTTTACAGGCGGTGACGGCGTTGAAAACGGTTTAGGCGGCGGTATATGTCAAGTTGCTTCAACAATGTTTAACTGCGTGTTAAATGCTAATTTGACGATTAATGAAAGACATCAGCACAGTCAAAGAGTTTCCTATGTTCCGCTGGGAAGAGACTCAGCAATTTACGGAACTGTTGAGGATTTAAAATGGACTAATAACACTAAGTATGCAATCAAGGTTGAAATGACTGTTAAAAACGGTGTAATTACCTGTACCTTCTACACATGTAAAAAGGCAAAGCCAAAGAAGGTGAATCTTAAAGTTACGCAAAAGGGTAAGAATTTTACTCTAAAGCGTTCGGTTGACGGAAAAGTAAATTATAAAGCATATTCAACTTATTAATTAAATTGTAAAGCAGGATGTTATAATTTTAAAAGCATCTTGCTTTACTTTTATAAGTTATATATTAAGCTAAATAAAAAGTTTAAAATTTATCAAAAAAAGGTATTGACTTTTTAGATAAGTTAATGTATTATATACAAGTCGCAAGAACGACACGGTCGTGGGAGCATAGCTCAGCTGGGAGAGCATCTGCCTTACAAGCAGAGGGTCACAGGTTCGAGCCCTGTTGTTCCCACCACAAATGGCCCGGTAGTTCAGTTGGTTAGAACGCTAGCCTGTCACGCTAGAGGTCGACGGTTCGAGCCCGTTCCGGGTCGCCATTTGTGCTTCTGTAGCTCAGTCGGTAGAGCAGAGGACTGAAAATCCTCGTGTCGATGGTTCGATTCCGTCCGGAAGCACCACAATTTGCGGATGTAGCTCACCCGGTAGAGCGCAACCTTGCCAAGGTTGAGGTAGCGAGTTCGAGCCTCGTCATCCGCTCCAAAATAATATAAAGGCTTCATCAAAGAAGCCTTTTATCATATGGCACCATAGCCAAGTGGTAAGGCAGAGCTCTGCAAAAGCTTTACGCCCCAGTTCAAATCTGGGTGGTGCCTCCAAACAAAAAGTCCTAAAAACCCTTTATTAAAGCGGTTTTTAGGACTTTTTTTGTTTTGCAATAAGTTTTTAATAATCACATTATTTTATTTAACTTTTTACACATTCTTTCTCATTTTACATAAAAATTACTTAAACTCTACATAAACATTTTTCATTTAAGCATTTGGAATAACAAGAAATTGTTGTTAACTTCTTAATTTGTCTCTCTCATTTGAATTGTTTTCTAATTTTGATGAAATTTATTTTTATATTTTTTATAATGTAAATGTAAAGAAAATTAGATGAAATTGTACAAATCTATTAACTGATTATGATAATTATCTTATGAAAGGAAAGTTTATTATGGAAGAAAATAATTGCATTATTGTTAATGGAAAATCTTTTCAGATTTTTTCGGTTGTTCTTAAGGGCAAAAAGTGCTGGCAAGTTAAAATACCTGTAGGAGAGTATCAAAATGGAAGAACAAAATATAAAACCTGTACAGCATCGAATTATTCAGAACTTGAAGATAAAGTGTATTACGCTATAAATAATTCTGTTATGCCTTGTGTATACCCTACTTTTGAGGTGTTTGTAAAAGATTGGTTGTATAACTATAAATATTGGAACGTTTTACCTGCAACCTTTGACAAGGTTGAAAGCGTTGCATTATCACATTTGATACCGGACCTTGGGACTACAAGATTAAATAAAATTAATGAGTCGTTAATTCAAAAATATATATATAATCTTTCAAGGTGCGGCAATAAAAAAACTAATAATGGTTTGTCATATAATACTTTAAAAAAAATAATTTCTGTTTTATCAGAAATTATAGAATATGCAGTAAAAAAAGATTATATTTCAAAAAATTTTATGAAATACATAACCATCCCTAAAAATGTTTCTGCTCCTAAAGAAAAAGAAATACTTTCACTTGAACAACTACAAATATTTGTAAATGAACTTAATCGTAAAGACCAAAATGGTGAATATGTGTGGTTTTACAGAAATGCGATAAGATTTATGCTTTTAACCGGTTTTAGAACTTGCGAAGTTTTTGGATTAAAAAAAGATAAAATAGATTATTGTAATAATTGTATTATCGTTGAACGAGACAGGGTACGTATGAAAAACAGAGATAGTAACGGCAAACCGATAAAGGGTTACAGTACTGTTTGTGCAGATTTTACTAAAACTTCATCATCAAATAGATTTTTTCCGATGACAAAAGAAATAAGAGAGATTGTGGACGAGCAAATGACTGCAAGTGATTCTGAATTCCTTTTTCCCAATAAGAATGGAAATATTGTGAAACAACAAACTTTTTTTACAAGCTTTAACAGAATATGTTCAAAAGCCGGTGTTTTGATTACTCCCCACGCATTAAGACATATTTTTGCAACTTATGCAATCTATGGGTCTAATATTTCTTCGTATGAATTATCAAAATTGATGGGGCATTCAAATTCGAATATTACAGAAAAAATTTATGCTCATCAGCTTGCATCAAAGCAAACTGGCGTAATCAATGAAATAAGCCATATGTTTTCAGAAATTACTGATTTATAATTAAAAAAAATTATATTTTTTTGCTTTTATCTATTGACATTTTACCTATTATGTGATATTATAATTACAAAAGTATGGTTTAACTGTACTTATTAGTTATATTTTTAGTTGCTGATGACACTGTTTTGTTATAGAAGCAACACTGAGTTATTATTAACTAATCAATACCATTGATTTAGTATTGTTTTAGTTTTGAGTTATTCTTTTGCTTATGTATGTGATGAGTTGTTTTTTCATTATATAAGCCACGGTTTGTTTTTTAGCCGCTGTATTAAGTTATTTGATAATTTAATGCAGCGGCTTTTTATTTTTTTTGAAAGGAGTGTTAATATTTATGAAAAAAAATTATGATATTTTGTTTGATAATATATTCGGATATATAACTGTAAAAGATATTTTAAAATTTGAAAATGTAAAAAATAAATCTTACTTTTCTGTGCTTAACGATATTAAGAATCTTGAGTATATAAAAATAGGAAAAGAATATATGGTAAAAACAACTCTATATATATTAAAATATTGTAGCGAATCTGAAAGAAAAGCTGCAGAATATCTATTAACTTATTATGGTAAAAACGAAAAATCAACTTGGGACTTAAACGATTTAACGTCAAATTTGAAAATTGGCAAAAATTTAGCCTATCACATTTTAAAGGAGGTTGGCGCAGAAAAAAACGGTCATAAATTAGTTGCCGAAAAAGAAAAAATTCTTGACTACCTAAATAAAAAATATAGGATAAAGTAGTTTTAAACTATAAAAAATTAATAAAGCATATTAGACCAAGCAAATTGAGTTATTTGATTCAATTTTGTTTGGTCTTTTTTATTTTTTTGTATCGGAGGTGAAAATATGAATATTAATAAAAATAGTTTAGAAATATTATTAAAAAATATAAATGGGTATCTTGATGTAACTGACGTTAAAATTATTGAGAACTTGTCTGATGATGCTGCTGCAATTAGAAAAATAAATAAATTACTGGATAATGATGATAATCGTTTTAAACAAATAAATACATTAAAATATATTGAAAAAATTTTTTCAAAAGAAATATTTGATGCATTTATGATATTGAGCGGCTTATCAGAATTACCTAATAAAGACACATCTGAAGACGAATTTTATACAGCAACTGATATTATGAATGTGTATGGTATTTGCAAAAACAATGCTTACAGTTTGATGCAAGAATGCCCAGATTGTTTGCAAATTGGAAATTTGCTAAGGGTACCAAAAAAATCATTCGAAAAACTTGTTTCCGATAAAACCAATTTAAGTAAAATTTCAAAGAATTCGAAAATCTTTAAAGTTGATTATACTTTGGAAAAAGCAGCTTAACCGCTATAAATCTATGCTTAAAACATCTGACCGATGCACATAAATTTACAACTATATTATAGCATTTTTTGAGTTAAAAAACAACCCAAAACCCTTGATTTTACAAGGGTTTTGGGGATAAATTAAGTACCTTGAAAATTGAATATAGGTAAACTGTGAAGCAATGCTTAATTCCATAATAAACTGAAATCCGTAAGTTAGTGAATTAATAGAAAAACAGCAAATATACGTTTTCCGATTTTTTTATTTTGGATAGATTTTATCAATATTTTCATTTCCTTTCATTAGTTATTTTTTGTAATTTCGAAATTGTAAAAACGTAAAATCACAGTTTGCCTATATTGAGTTCTCAAGAACTCATTGAACCTTGAAAATTAAAT
>JBJFHZ010000064.1:0-11502 GCA_051894075.1 Eubacterium sp. | reverse complement strand
CTATTTACTTGTCGTGTTATTCGCTAACTGCTGATTAGCGCTGTTCGCGAATAGCAGCCTGTGCAGCAGCAAGACGTGCAATCGGAACTCTGAATGGAGAACAAGATACATAGTCAAGACCGATTTCGTGACAGAACTCAACTGAGCTTGGGTCACCGCCGTGCTCACCGCAGATACCGCAGTGAAGCTCAGGACGAGTAGCCTTACCGTTCTTAACAGCCATCTTCATAAGCTGGCCAACACCGTCCTGGTCAAGCTTAGCAAATGGGTCGTTCTCGAAAATCTTAGCGTCATAGTAAGCGTCAAGGAACTTACCTGCGTCGTCACGGCTGAAGCCGTATGTCATCTGAGTAAGGTCGTTAGTACCGAAGCAGAAGAATTCAGCTTCCTTAGCGATTTCGCCTGCTGTAAGAGCAGCACGAGGAATCTCAATCATAGTACCAACCTCGTACTTCATATCTGAGCCTGCTGCAGCAATTTCAGCATCAGCTGTTGCAACAACAACCTCCTTAACATACTTAAGCTCCTTAGTATCACAAGCAAGAGGAATCATAATTTCAGGGCATACTGTCCAATCAGCGTGTGCCTTCTGAACATTGATAGCTGCACGGATAACAGCCTTAGTCTGCATCTTAGCAATTTCAGGATAAGTAACTGCAAGACGAAGTCCTCTGTGACCCATCATTGGGTTGAACTCGTGAAGTGAAGCAATGATAGCCTTAATATCCTCAACAGACTTGGCCTGTGCGTCAGCAAGCTTCTTAATGTCCTCTTCCTCAGTAGGAACGAACTCGTGGAGAGGCGGGTCAAGGAAACGGATTGTTACAGGACAACCCTCAAGAGCCTCATAAAGAGCCTCAAAGTCTCCCTGCTGATAAGGAAGAATCTTATCAAGAGCAGCTTCTCTCTCCTCAACTGTGTCAGCACAAATCATTTCACGGAAAGCAGCAATTCTGTCCTCTTCAAAGAACATATGCTCTGTACGGCAAAGACCGATACCTTCAGCGCCAAGCTCACGAGCCTTCTTAGCATCGGCAGGAGTATCAGCGTTTGTACGAACCTTAAGAGTTCTGTACTTATCAGCCCAGCCCATAATTCTTCCGAATGTGCCGGAAATTGTAGCGTCAACAGTAGGAATAACACCGTCGTAGATATTACCTGTTGAACCGTCGATTGAAATATAATCTCCCTCGTGGAATTCCTTACCTGCGAGAGTGAACTTCTTATTAGCCTCGTCCATATTGATTTCAGAGCAGCCTGATACACAGCATGTACCCATACCACGAGCAACAACGGCAGCGTGTGATGTCATACCGCCTCTAACTGTAAGGATACCCTGAGCAACCTTCATACCTGTGATATCCTCAGGTGAAGTCTCAAGACGAACAAGAACAACCTTTTCGCCCTTTGCAGCCCATTCCTCAGCGTCATCAGCAGTAAACACAATCTTACCGCAGGCAGCACCGGGAGAAGCACCAAGGCCCTTGCCCATAGGAGTTGCAGCCTTAAGAGCGGCAGCGTCAAACTGTGGGTGAAGGAGAGTGTCAAGGTTACGTGGGTCAATCATCTCAACTGCTTCTTCTTCAGTTCTCATACCCTCATCAACGAGGTCGCATGCGATTTTAAGAGCAGCCTGAGCAGTTCTCTTACCGTTACGGGTCTGAAGCATAAAGAGCTTACCGTGCTCAACAGTGAACTCCATATCCTGCATATCTCTGTAATGATTTTCAAGAGTCTGGCAAACCTTTGTAAATTCAGCGAAAGCCTCAGGGAATTTCTGCTCCATTTCTGAAATGTGCATAGGAGTACGAACACCTGCAACAACGTCTTCGCCCTGTGCGTTTGTAAGGAACTCACCGAAGAGACCCTTTTCACCTGTAGCAGGGTCACGTGTGAATGCAACACCTGTACCGCAGTCATCACCCATATTACCGAATGCCATTGACTGTACGTTAACAGCAGTACCCCATGAATAAGGGATATCGTTATCTCTTCTGTAAACGTTAGCACGTGGGTTATCCCATGAACGGAATACGGCTTTGATAGCGCCCATAAGCTGTTCCTTAGGATCAGATGGGAAATCAGTGCCGATTTTCTCTTTATACTCAGCCTTGAACTGAGAAGCAAGCTCCTTAAGGTCCTCAGCAGTAAGCTCAACGTCCTGAGTAACGCCCTTCTTAGCCTTCATTTCGTCGATAAGCTCTTCAAAATACTTCTTACCAACTTCCATAACTACGTCAGAATACATCTGAATGAATCTTCTGTAGCAGTCCCAAGCCCATCTTGGATTGCCTGACTTTTCGGCAATAGCCTCAACAACCTCTTCGTTAAGACCGAGGTTGAGGATTGTATCCATCATACCGGGCATAGAAGCTCTTGCACCTGAACGAACAGAAACAAGAAGCGGATTTTCCTTATCACCGAACTTTTTGCCTGTGATTTCTTCCATTTTAACGATGTACTCGTTGATTTCAGCCATAATACCGTCATTGATTTCACGACCGTCCTCATAATACTGAGTACAAGCCTCTGTAGTAATGGTGAAGCCCTGAGGTACAGGAAGACCGATATTAGTCATTTCTGCAAGGTTAGCACCCTTACCGCCGAGAAGCTCTCTCATGTTAGCATTACCCTCTGAGAAAAGGTAGCAATACTTTTTTGCCATTGAGAATACCTCCTAAAATTAATTAACATCTTTAAAATCTTTATACTTAATATAGTATAATGCGATAGCATTATAACATAACATTGGATAAATTACAAACATTTTTTATTAAATTTTACCTTTATTGTAAATTTACTTGAAAAATTATATGTTTTGTTGCATAATTAATTAATAAGATATACTTTAGCAGCATACGGTTACGGAGGAAAATTTTATGAAATGTGCAATAATTCTTGCAGGCGGTAAAGGTACAAGAATGAAGGCAGACTGCCCTAAGGTTATGTGTCAGGTGCTTTTCAAGCCTATGATCGACTACGTTGTTGACGCAGTAAGAGAAGCAGGCGCACAGGATATTTGCGTTATCACAGGCTACAGACACAGCGAGGTTGAAGCGCACTTGGCATCAGATATCAAGACTGCACTTCAAGAGCCTCAGCTGGGAACAGGTCACGCAGTTATGCAGGCAACAGATTTTATCAGCGACCACGCAGACGACGATATCCTTATCCTTAACGGTGACGGACCTCTTATGGACGCAGAAACAATCAACAAGGCATATGACTATCATAAGGAAAACGGTAATTCAATCACTCTTATCAGTGCCATTGTTGAAGATACTAACGGAATAGGCCACGTTAAGCGTGACGAAAACGGTGTACTTGAAAGAATTATTGAGCATAAGGACGCAAACGAGGAAGAGAAAAAAATCAACGAGTCAAACGCAGGCTGTTACTGGTTTAAGGGCAAGGATTTGCTTTATGCCCTTTCAAACATCACCAACGAAAATGCGCAGAATGAATATTATCTCACTGACAGTCTTGCTATTCTTATTGCCGCAGGAAAGAACGCAGGTGCATATGTGGTTGAAAACAGCGAGGTTGTTCTCGGTGCAAACGACAGAAAGCAGTTAAACGGTCTTAACACCATTATGAGAAGAAATATCAATGAACGCCTTATGCTTGAGGGAGTTGACATTCCATGTACAGACGGCGTAATTATCGGCAAGGATGTAAAAATCGACACCTCCACCGTTATTCTGCCAAACACAATTATCCTCGGCAGCACGGTAATCGGTAAGGACTGTACAATCGGTCCCAACACATATATTGACAACAGCGAAATCGGCGACAATGTAATTCTTGACAACTGTAAAATTCTCAACAGTAAGGTTGAGGACGGCGCAGACGCAGGCCCCTTTGTAAAGGTAAGAGATAACTCCGTTCTCAAAAAGGGCGTTCATATCGGCAACTTTGTGGAGGTTAAAAATTCAGTTATCGGAGAAGGAAGCAAAAGCGCTCACCTGACCTATATCGGCGACAGTGATGTGGGAAAAGGTGTTAATTTCGGCTGCGGTACAGTTACCTGCAATTATGACGGTAAGAACAAATACCGCTGTAAAATAGACGACGGTGCATTTATCGGATGTAACACAAATCTTGTTGCACCTGTTGAGATTGGCGAAAAAGCATATATAGCCGCAGGCTCAACAATAACAGAGGATGTTCCGTCAGATGCTCTTTCAATCGCAAGAGCAAGACAAACTATAAAGGAAAACTGGGTAAATGAAAAGAAGCCCTATAAGGAGTAATCGGTAAGTGAAAAAATATTTTGCTGTTTTTTTGGCGGTAATTATAATTTGCTGTACCCTCACCGCCTGCAGCGAAACGGCGGACGTCAGCAAAGCTACAGACAATCCGTCGGAGTCATCATCAACAACTACCACCACAATGAGAACAACAGAGGACCTTTCCACCACCTTCAAGGAGGCGGAGACAAATAAGATATATCCCGCTCTTTCAAAGGACTCAAAGGGAGACTATCCCTACAAGATAGCAAGCTACAAGACCACATATATGTCCTCAAATACAACAAGAACCACCAACATTCACAACGCAGTTGACAAGCTTAACAATATTGTTGTGCCTGCAGGGGAAACCTTTTCGTTCAATCAGACTGTAGGAAAAAGGACTGTCCTTGCAGGGTATGAGGAGGCAAAGGTTGTTAAGGGCGACGAATTTGTTGACGGTCTCGGCGGTGGCATATGTCAGGTCAGCTCAACAGTCTTTCAGGCGGTGCTCAGGGCAAATCTTGAAATAAAGGTCAGAGCCTGTCACTCCCTTGAAATCAGCTATGTTCCTCTTGGAGGAGATGCAACTGTTCAATGGAATTCGCAGGATTTTCAATTTGTAAATAACTCAAACAGTGACATTAGGCTTTCTGTTGTTGCAAATGACGGCACCCTCACCTGCACCGTTTACGCAAAGGAGGATATTTCTCCCGACGGCAAGGTTGAGGTTAAAATAAAAAAAGACGGTAAATCATATGTTCTTACAAGAAGTGTAGGCGGAGAAGTAAATTACACCACCTACAGTAAATATCAAAAGCCAAAAACAACCACAACAAAAAAGACAGAGGATAAAGATAAGGACAAAACTGAAAAGGATAAAACCACAACTAAAAAGAATTGATATTGTTAAAAAACAGAATCTTTCGTAGGGGCTTGCATTGCAAGCCCGCTTTATTTTCAAGTGTGTTGATTTAAAGCATTAAACAATATATAATAGAGACAAGAATTTGAGGTGGTAAAATGTATAAAGCAAATGATAACAGATATGAAAAAATGCCTTATAATTACTGCGGTGAAAGCGGACTTGCTCTGCCTGCGATTTCCGTAGGTCTTTGGCAGAATTTCGGGGACAAGGCAGATTATGATGAAATGAAGGATATTATCCTGACTGCCTTTGATATGGGCGTTACTCATTTTGACCTTGCAAACAACTACGGTCCTGCTCCCGGTGCGGCTGAAATAAATTTCGGCAAAATTGTAAATGAAAACCTTCTTCCCTACAGAGATGAGCTTATCATCAGCACAAAGGCGGGATATGAAATGTGGCCCGGTCCTTACGGTGGCAGAGGAGGTACAAGAAAATATCTTATTGCGTCCCTTGATCAAAGCCTTAAAAGAATGGGGCTTGACTACGTTGACATATTCTATCACCATTGTATGACTCCCGAAACGCCCCTTGAGGAAACGGCAGTCTGTATGTATGACATCATCAGACAGGGCAAGGCTCTTTATACAGGCATCAGCAATTATGACGGTGAGCATATGCAAAAAATGAACAGTCTTTTCAAGGAACTGAACGTACCGTTCATAATCAATCAAAACCGTTATTCTCTTTTCGACAGAACTGTTGAGAAGAACGGGTTAAAAAATGAAGCTCAGGCAAATAAAAAAGGTATAATCGCCTTTTCACCTCTTGCACAAGGCACCCTTTCCGACAAATATGCAAACGGTATTCCCGAAAATTCAAGGCTCTATAACAACAAAGCTTTGCAGGAAAAGGTGGGATATAACGAGAACAGACAGGTTCAGATTAAAAAGCTATATGACCTTGCCCACGACAGAGGCGAAACCCTTTCACAGCTTGCAATTCAGTGGCTGCTTCAGAACGGCGGTGTTACATCGGTGCTTGTGGGCGTTCATTCAAAGGCACAGCTTCTTGAAAATTTAGATGCAATTAACCGCCCACCTCTTTGCGATGATGAAATTAATTTGATCAATAGCATTATTGATGAATAAAAATTAGGATTTGTGGAGATGTTGTTGAATGAAACAACCGTAGGGGCGACCAGTGGTCGCCCGCATATAACGGGCTTGCACTGCAAGCCCCTACGAAAGTTTGATGCAGTAACACATTGAAAATTTGCGGGATGTCGAGGACGCCATCTCCTACAAATATCAACAACGTTCATGTAAATTGTAGGGGAGGGGTTCCATCCCCTCCCGCAAAATTAAATTTCGGGCAGGCGCAGAGACCTGCCCCTACGGTGATTTCTTACAACGACATCCCAACAAACCCTAATTTAAGTAAAAAATGACCTCAGAAACATAATGTTCTGAGGTCTTTGTGTTTCTATTTCTTTTTAAATTTATCAAAAAAGCCTTCCTTGCCGTTATTCTTCGGTGGAACATAATCCTTGTCAAATTTTTTGAGAAGCTCTTTCTGCTCAGAGGTTACGGATTTCGGAATGTCAACAACAATTCTTACGTGCTCGTCACCCTTGCCCATACCGTTAAGCCTTGAAATACCCTTGTTTCCTTTAAGGGTGAACACCTCGCCCGGCTGTGTACCGGCAGGAACATTCAGCTTAACGTCGCCGTCAAGAGTAGGAACATCAACCTCTGCGCCCAGCGTTGCCTGAACAATTGAAATATGCTTATCAACCCAAACATCATAGCCGTCACGGTTAAAGTACGGGTGCTTCTTTATGCTGACAACAACCTTCAAATCACCTGCAGGACCGCCGTTGACACCTGCATTACCGAAGCCTCTTACGTTTACAACCTGATTATTGTCAATACCTGCAGGTATGCTGACTTCAATCTTCTTTCTTGTACGAACCTTACCCTTACCGTTGCACTTATGACAGGGAGTGTTGATTACTTTACCTGTACCGCCGCAACGTGAGCAGGTTCTCTGTGTACTCATAACGCCAAGAGGTGTCCTCTGCTGAATGTTGATTACGCCTCTGCCCTGACATTCGGGACAAACCGATGGACTTGTACCCTTAGCGGCACCTGTACCGCCGCATTCGCTGCAGTCCATAACACGCATAACCTCAATAGTCTTTTTACAGCCCTTTGCCGCCTCTTCAAAGGTAAGCGTAACGGAAGCCTGTGTATCACGTCCACGCTGAGGAGCATTCGGATTTCTTCCGCCGCCGCCAAAGCCACCGCCGAAGAAGGACGAAAAGATATCGCCTAAATCAATGTCACCGTCAAAGCCGAAGCCGCCACCGCCGTAGCCGCCCTGACCTGCTCCGTAATTCGGGTCAACGCCTGCAAAGCCGAACTGGTCATATCGTGCCTTTTTCTGTGGGTCGGAAAGGACCTCGTATGCCTCATTACATTCCTTGAATTTTTCCTCCGCCTGCTTATCACCGGGGTTAAGGTCGGGATGATACTTTTTAGCTGTTTTTCTGTATGCTTTTTTTATTTCATCGTCTGAAGCGCCCTTGCTGACACCCAGCACTTCATAATAGTCTCTCTTATCCTCAGGCATATTCTGCCCCCTTATATAGCCTAACATTCCCTTGGGCAATTAAACTCAAGGGAATGTTGTTTTAGTTTGTAATGTTTTTTAGGTTCAGATTAGTTATCGTCTACCTCTGTATAATCAGCATCTGCATAGCCTGCATCTGTACCGCCCTGCTGATTAGGATCAAAGCCCTGACCTGCTGCATTTGGATCTGCATCTGCTGCCTGTGCTGCCTCATATAGCTTCTGTGAAACCTCATAGAACTTGTTTGTCAAATCCTCCTGAGCTGACTTAATTGCATCCTCATTGTCGCCCTTAAGAGCTTCCTTAAGAGTATCAACCTTTGTCTGAAGAGCTGACTTATCATCTGCTGAGAACTTGTCGCCCTCCTCTGAAAGCAGCTTTTCAGTCTGATATACCATCTGATCAGCGTTGTTTCTGAGGTCGATAGACTCTCTCTTTTTCTTGTCCTCTTCTGCAAACTGCTCTGCTTCCTTAACAGCCTTATCAATATCCTCCTTGCTCATATTTGACGAAGCGGTAATTGAAATGTGCTGTTCCTTGCCTGTGCCGAGGTCCTTAGCAGATACGTGAACGATACCGTTTGCATCAATATCAAAGGTAACCTCAATCTGCGGAACGCCCCTTCTTGCAGGAAGAATACCGTCAAGGTGGAACATGCCGAGGGTTTTGTTATCCTTAGCAAATTCTCTTTCACCCTGAAGTACGTGTACCTCAACTGATGTCTGATTATCTGCTGCTGTTGAGAAAATCTGGCTCTTCTTTGTAGGAATTGTAGTATTTCTCTCAATGATTACGGTGTTGATACCGCCCATTGTTTCAATACCAAGTGAAAGAGGAGTAACGTCAAGGAGAAGAAGTCCTTTAACGTCGCCGCCGAGAACGCCGCCCTGAAGAGCCGCACCCATAGCAACACATTCATCGGGGTTGATGCCCTTGAAGGGCTCTTTACCGCTGAACTTCTGAATAGCCTCCTGAACTGCAGGAATTCTTGTAGAACCGCCAACAAGGAGAATCTTGTCAATATCATTCATTGAAAGTCCAGAATCGCTCATAGCCTGACGAACAGGACCCATTGTAGCTTCAACAAGGTCTGCTGTCATTTCGTTGAACTTTGCTCTTGAAAGAGTAGTTTCAAGATGCTTTGGACCTGTGGCATCTGCTGTGATGAAAGGAAGAGAAATCTGTGCTGTTGTCATACCGGAAAGGTCAATCTTTGCCTTTTCTGCGGCTTCCTTAACTCTCTGCATAGCCATCTTATCGCTTGAAAGGTCAATGCCTGTATCCTTCTTGAACTCTGCAACAATCCAGTCCATAATCTTCTTATCGAAGTCGTCACCGCCGAGACGGTTGTTACCTGCTGTTGCAAGAACCTCCTGAACACCGTCGCCCATTTCAATGATTGATACATCAAAGGTACCGCCGCCAAGGTCATAAACCATAACCTTCTGGTCGTCCTCTTTATCAATACCGAAGGCAAGTGCAGCAGCAGTAGGCTCGTTGATAATTCTCTTTACGTCAAGACCTGCGATTTTACCTGCGTCCTTAGTTGCCTGACGCTGTGCATCCGTGAAATATGCAGGAACTGTAATAACAGCCTCTGTTACCTTTTCACCGAGATAAGCCTCTGCGTCGCTTTTAAGCTTCTGAAGAATAATAGCAGAAATCTCCTGAGGAGTATATGCCTTGCTGTCGATAGTTACTTTATAATCCGAACCCATATGTCTCTTGATAGAAGCGATTGTTCTTTCAGGGTTTGTGATAGCCTGACGTTTTGCAACGTTACCTACCATTCTTTCGCCGTCCTTTGAAAATGCAACAACTGACGGTGTTGTTCTTGCGCCCTCTGCATTTGCGATTACTACAGGCTCGCCGCCTTCGATAACGCTTACACAGCTGTTTGTTGTACCTAAGTCAATACCTATAATCTTACTCATAATTAATTCCTCCATTTAGTTTTGTTATGATTATTTGTTTGATTTTATATTAATTGGCTGTTTTGACCATTGCAGGTCTGACAACCTTGTCACCTATTTTATATCCCTTTTGGAAAACATCCGTTATAACATTTTCCTCAAGTGAATCGTCCTCCACGTGCATAACTGCATTGTGGAAATTAGGGTCAAATTTTTCTCCGACCTCACCGCAGGTTGTTACGCCTAATTTTTCAAGAGAGGTCATCAAACCGTTAAAGGTCATTTCAACGCCCTTTTTCAGTCCCTCATAATCCTCCTGCTCATTTGCAAGAGCTCTTTCAAGATTATCTGCAACGGTCAGAATTTCCTTAACTGCCTTTGCAGTTGCAAAGGTAAAGCTTTCGTTCTTTTCCTTTTCGGAGCGCTTACGGAAATTTGCATATTCCGCAGTCACTCTCAAAAGCTGATCCTTTGTGTCTGCAAGCTCTTTTTCAAGGGGATTTTCTTCTGCTTTTTCGGTGTCATTTTCTTTTTTGCCTTCAGCCTTTGATTCTTCGGCCGAGACTTCTTTCTGTGTTTCCTTTACTTCCTTTTCATTTTCCGTTGAAGTGTCATTTTTCTTTTTACTCATACGCTGCCTCCTTTTGATAAAAGTATGTCAACAGTGTCCATTATATATCGGGTTTTCGGAATAATATCCTTGTAGTCAATTCTCATTGAGCCTACAATTCCGATTGCCGCTTTTTGGTTATTTCCGTAGCTGTATTTTGCAACTGCCGTTGATGTGTTTCTCATTTCATAAAGTGGGTTTTCATCACCTATGAAAAGTGCTTTTTGCTTATTTGACTCCGTAAACTGCTTAACAGCCTCCATAAGCTGCTGCTTTTCCGTTAAGAATGAAAGAAGCTTATATACGTCCGAGCCAAGCTCCTGATGAGAAAGCAAATTTGTTTCTCCCTCAAGAATAAGCTTGCTCTGAGACGCCTCGGCACAAAGGGAACAAAGTGATGTAAGAACGGGAAGCAAATCAAAAATTCTTGCTCCTGCCAGACCTACCGCATTTTGTATCAGTGCCAAATTTATATCGCTTAGCTGAGTTCCGATAAAAAACTGATTTAATATGGTATAAAATATACTGCGAAATTCATCGTCAATTGCACAGGGCATATTGATAAGCGATGATTTAATCTTACTGCCCACAGTCAGCATAACAAGCATTGCCTTTGAGTTTCCCGCAGGTATTAGGTCAACACCCTGCACGCAGTCATAGGAATCCTCAGGCATACAGTAAAAGGATGCGCAATGGGAATATTCGCTCAAAAGCTTTGAAGCATCTGCAAGAAGTCTTTCGGGATCACCCGAATTTATAGAAAGGGCTTCGCTGATTCTCCTTGCGTCATAATCGGAAACAGGATTTTCCTTCATAAGCGTATCAACATAATATCTGTATGACGCCTTACAGGGAACTCTACCGCCGCTGGTGTGCCTCTGTTCAAGAAAGCCAAGCTGCGAAAGATAAGCCATTTCATTTCTGACGGTTGCGCTTGATACGGGATATGGCAAAAGCTGACAAAGTGTTTTTGAGCCGATAGGCTCGCCTGTACGCAAATAATACTCAATAATTAAATTAAGTATAGCGTGACGTCTTTCACTTATCATCCTTTCCACCCTCTTTTTACCTGTTAGCACTCTCGTTACCCGAGTGCTAATTTACCTATATATTATATCCGTTTTTCTCTTTTGTCAATACTTTTTTCGTGATTTTATCAAAAATTCATTATTATGTAACAATTTCCATTTGCAAAATTAGGATTTGTCGAGATAAAATCATAAAACCTATTTGGCTCCCTTGTGTAAA
>JBJFHZ010000063.1:0-11622 GCA_051894075.1 Eubacterium sp. | reverse complement strand
GGTTACATTCTGCGAAAATTTGAGGTCAGTTGGTGGGTGTACTTATGGCGAAGAAACAAATCAAGTCAAAACAAAGGGTAGCCGATTACGGTGAGGTCTATACTAATGACCGAGAAGTAAAAGCAATGTGCAACCTTGTTAAAGACGAAACGGAACGCATTGATTCACGGTTTCTTGAACCAGCCTGCGGTAACGGAAATTTTCTTGCAGAAATTCTTACCCGAAAGCTTGAGGTTTGCAAGCGAAAGTACAAACGCAGCCCTCTTGATTATGAAAAGTATTCGGTACTCGCAGCAAGCTCCATATACGGTGTCGATATATTGCAGGACAACGTGCTTGATTGCAGAAAGCGTATGTTTGCAATATGGGATAAGCAGTATAAGGCTGTATGCAAAAGCATGTGCAACGAACAGACAAAAGAAGCCGTAAAATTCATTTTCAGCCGCAACATTGTATGCGGCAACGCACTCACCCTAATGACAGTCGATGAAAACGGAAATGACACAGATATTCCAATAGTTTTTTCAGAATGGGCACTTATCACAGATTCACAGATGCAGAGAAGCGACTATACCTTTGAACAGCTGCTTAAAGAGCAACAGTCTGACAAAGACGAACAGTTATCATTGGTAAGTGATACACCGTCTGATGAGGGCATCTTTCTGAAAAAATACATCACACATTACAGGAGGGTGCAGGAAAATGGCTGACAGCTTATTCAATGAAATTTACAATCCCGATGTTTTGTCCTGTCTTGCTAACCTATCAAATGACGAGGTTTTTACACCGCCTGAAGTTGCTAACGCTATGCTTGATATGCTGCCGCAGGAGCTTTTCAGCAATCCTGACACAACATTTCTTGACCCTGCGTGCAAATCGGGTGTGTTTTTACGTGAAATCGCAAAAAGGCTTATTAGCGGTATTGAAATGCAAATTCCCGACTTGCAGAAACGCATAGACCATATTTTTCACAAACAGCTTTTTGGAATTGCAATTACCGAACTAACAAGTCTGCTGTCACGCAGAAGCGTGTATTGCTCAAAATATCCAAATACTGAATACTCTGTAAGTAGGTTTTCCGATGTTGAGGGAAATATACGATACAAGCGCATAAAGCACACTTGGCAGGACGGGAAATGCATTTATTGCGGTGCATCTCAGAAAGAATACGATAGAGATAGTTTGCTCGAATCCCATGCATATCAATTTATACATTCAGGTGATAAAGAAAGGATCTTTGATATGAAATTCGACGTGATTATCTCAAATCCTCCGTATCAATTAAACGACGGTGGAAATGGAAAAAGTGCAAAACCTATTTATCAACATTTTGTAAATCGTGCAAAAATCTTAAAGCCAAAGTATATAACGATGATTATACCATCAAGATGGTTTAGCGGAGGAAAAGGACTTGATGATTTCCGTAAAGAAATGCTTTCAGACAGAAGAATTCAAAAGTTGGTGGATTATGAAAATTTTAAAGATGTATTTCCCGGTGTTGATTTAGCTGGTGGAGCGTGTTATTTTCTTTGGACTAGGGATTATAACGGAATGTGCGAAGTAACTAATTTTGATAAATCCAAGCCATTAACCTCAAATAGATATCTGGATGAAAATGAAATATTTATTCGACAAAACTTAGCTGTAAAAATTGTAAAAAAGATACAACAACAAAACAAGTATTATTTAAATAAAAAAGTATCATCAAGAAAGCCTTTCGGAATACCTACAAATTATCCACCTAAAGATAAGGGAATTCCTTGTTGGTTCATTCAAAGAATAGGTAAAAAATACGCTGATAAAGAAGATATTATTGATAATAATCATCTATTACACAAGTGGAAATTACTTGTGCCAAAAGCACCCATAGCAGGACAGACGGATTTCACAAAACCAGTTGGATTTTATTATGACGGCAACATAAGAATTTCAGCGCCCGGTGAATGTTGTACAGAGTCATGGATTGTTGCAGGCGCATTTGACACAGAGGAAGAAACATTAAATTTTAAATCGTATTTATTTACAAAAATTGTGCGATTTTTATTATTACAGACTGTTGTATCACAAGATGTAACAAAAAAGAATTTTTGTTTCGTTCCCGATTTAAAAGAGTATAATATAGCTTTTACTGATGAGTATTTAATGGATTTATGGGGCATCAGCAAAGATGAATGGAATTACATTGATTCACGAATTTGTAATATAGGTGGTGACGACAATGGCTGATAATCAGTTTTTTGCACCCCGTCCGCAAATTAATCCCACAATCTATGCTTACGAACTTGTGGATGTTCCCTCTCACAAAGGTTATATAAAGGTCGGCTTTACCGAAAGAAATGTAAAAAGTCGTATAAAGGAACAGATGCATACCAGCGGTGTGCAATATAAGATTCTTTTTAGTCATTCCTCTATGCGCCCTGACGGTTCTTGCTTTACCGACCACGATGTTCACAATATTCTCAAACGCAGAGGTAAGCAACAGCTTAACAGCGGTAATGACCGCAACGAATGGTACAAATGCACGGTTGATGACATAAAATCTGCCGTTAATGAGCTTATAACAGGAAAAGTCGCTTCTAAAAACAGAACAGCAAGCTTTGAAATGCGCCCTGAACAGTACAGAGCAGTTGAACGAACAATAAAATATTTTAAAGAAGCTAAAGCTGCCGAACCAAATCGTCCTCCAAAGTTTTTATGGAATGCCAAAATGCGTTTTGGCAAAACCTTTGCGTCATATCAGCTTGCAAGGAAGATGAATTTTAAGCGTGTACTTGTTCTCACATTCAAGCCTGCTGTTGAATCGGCATGGCGTGAAGATCTGATAACTCACGTTGACTTTGAAGGCTGGCAGTTTATTTCCAACAAAGACGCTGCAAACCTTAAAACTACAATTGACCATATGTTTAAAAAAGCAGATAAGTCACAGCCTATTGTTGTTTTCGGTTCGTTTCAGGATTTGCTCGGCACAACTGAATCAGGTGCAATCAAGCCTAAAAATGAATTTATACACAGCAACAACTGGGATTTAGTTATCTTTGACGAGTATCATTACGGTGCGTGGCGTGAGAACACAAAAAAACTCTTTGAAAAGCCTGATGAAGAGGTTGATGTTGACTTCGATATGGAAAAGTACAAAAATAATGAAGCCGACAATGCCTATAATGAAAGCTTTATTGAGATTACAACAGACCATTATCTATTTTTATCGGGAACGCCGTTTCGTGCCATAAACAGCGGAGAATTCATTGAAGAACAGATTTTCAACTGGACTTATTCGGATGAGCAGTCCGCAAAAGAAAATTGGAAAGGCTCTGATAATCCTTATCTTGCTCTTCCGAGAATGGTTATGCTCACATATAAAATGCCCGAGGATATCCGTCAGGTTGCAATGCAGGGTGAATTTAACGAATTTGACTTAAATGTTTTCTTTTCTGCAAAAGGAAAAGGCAAAGAAGCGAGATTTGTGTACGAAAACGAGGTGCAAAGCTGGCTAAATCTTATGACAGGCAAGCATCTGCCTGCAAATCTTGTCGACCTGAAATTAGGTAAGGATAGACGACCGCCTATGCCGTTTTCAGATGTAAGACTGCTGAATGTGCTCTCTCATACTCTTTGGTTCCTGCCAAATGTTTCTTCCTGCTATGCAATGAAAAATCTGCTCGAACAAAAGCAAAATACTTTTTATCACGAATACAAAATCAACCTTTGCGCAGGTACATCTGCAGGTATCGGACTTGACGCTCTTGCCCCTGTTCTGAAATCTATGGGCAATCCTCTTAAAACCAAAACAATTACTTTAACCTGCGGCAAGCTGACAACGGGTGTTACAGTAAGACCGTGGACGGGAATATTTATGCTCCGTAATTTAAAAAGTCCCGAAACATATTTTCAGGCGGCATTCAGGGTGCAATCTCCGTGGGAGATTATAAATGAGAACGGAGAAAAAGAAATTATTAAGCACGAGTGCTATGTATTTGACTTTGCGCTCGATAGAGCATTACGACAGATTTCCGACTACAGCTGTCGGCTGAATATCAATGAAAGCAACCCTGAAAAGAAAGTAGCTGAGTTTATTAATTTTCTGCCTGTACTTGCATACGACGGAAGTACTATGAAACAAATCAGCGCACAGGATATTCTTGACATTGCAATGTCGGGTACTTCTGCAACTTTGCTTGCAAAGCGTTGGGAATCAGCTTTACTTGTAAATGTGGACAACGATACTCTGAAACGTCTTTTTGCTAATGAACAGGCCATGAAGGCTTTGATGAGTATAGAGGGATTTCGCTCATTAAATCAGGACATTGAAACAATTATCAATAAATCTGAAGCAGTCAAGAAGGCTAAAAAAGAGAAGGATAAGCTAACTCAGCAGGAAAAGAAAGAGCTCAGTGAAGAGGAAAAAGAATTCAAATCGAAGCGCAAACAAATTCAGGAAAAGCTGATTAAATTTGCAACCCGTGTTCCGATATTTATGTACCTGACCGACTGCCGTGAGCGTTCTCTCAAAGATGTTATCACTCAGCTTGAACCGGGATTGTTTAAGAAAGTAACAGGACTTGATGTCAAGGATTTTGAACTGCTTTGCTCGCTTGGAGTTTTTAATGCCGGTTTGATGAATGACGCAATTTTCAAATTCAAGCGATACGAGGATTCAAGCCTTTCTTACACAGGAATCAACAAACACGAAAACGAAGATATCGGCGGTTGGGATACTGTCATCAAACGTAAAGAATATGAACAGTTATTCTACAATCAACAAGCAACTATGTCCGCTGATAATCTTGATGAAGTAACCGATGACGATAATGCTATTGATATTATGGCAGAAACTAATCAGCTTTCAGATTTTCAAACAGACGATAAAGCACAAATTAAAGAATCTGGCCTTGTTACTTCAAGCTATGGTATCAGACAAAGCATCAACTCAAAAACTTCAAAGCCAAAGACTATACAAAAAGATGAGAATTTTACTCTTCCTGCTGTTAAAGTCGGTGATACAGTGCAACACAAATCTTTTGGTAAGGGAACAGTCTGCAAAATCGATAAAGCGCAAAAGTATATCTATGTCAGATTTGATAAAGGTGAAAAAATGTTTGTTTTTGACTATGTGTTTAAGAATGGACTGTTAACGTTAACCTAAGGATATATACCGAGATTATTAAATACAGGCAAAATTAATACTGACACATAATAAAGCACGAAAAAGGATTAAAGTTTTTCGTGCTTTTATTCTATTTTGTTTTCATGCCAAATACGGATGTTTATAATAGAGATTCTTTATTATAAGAGAATATATCAGCTATTTTAAATATTAAATAAAATATTAGTATATTGTGAATTTATTATCGACAGATTTTACATTCCGTGCTATAATAAAACATATAGCAAAATATTTAGTTAATTCTAGGATAAGGATGGTGTAATCATGTCAACAAAAGTTTTCAAATCCGTAGCAGTAACAAGCAAGCATCCAAATTGGGAAATGTTAACATCAAGACCCAGTGAACTCTATTCTCGCTCCGATGATGTCAGAAGCCCCTTTGCAAGAGATTTTACACGAATTCTTCATTCAATGGCTTACAGGCGTCTAAAACATAAAACACAGGTTTTCTTTAATATTAACAATGATCATATTTGTACAAGGATGGAACATGTCAACCATGTTGATTCTGTTAGTTCAACTATTGCAAGAGAATTAGGCTTGAATGATGAACTTACAAAAGCAATTTCTATTGGTCACGATCTTGGGCATGCACCATTTGGCCACCACGGTGAAAAAGTTATAAGTAAATTAACTGAAAAACATTTAGATAAAAAATTTTGGCATGAACAGAACGGATTAAGATTTATTGATAAAATTGAATTACTTGAAGATAACTATAAAGTCGGAAAGAATTTAGATCTTACATACGCTGTACGTGATGGTATCATTTCCCACTGCGGAGAATTAGATGAAAACGGGTTGCGTCCACGAAACGAATTAATCAACCTGAATTATTTTACTTCTGCCGGACAATATCAGCCTGCTACTTGGGAAGGATGCGTAGTTAAAATATCTGATAAAATAGCATATGTCGGCAGAGACATTGAAGATGCAATCAATTTAGGTTTTCTGGATAAAAAAGATCAAAACAAACTCTTAAAAATGGCACGCTCAAATGATGAAAATGTTATGAATACAACTGTAATAATGCATAATATGATTATTGATATATGTAAAAATAGCACTCCGGAAAAAGGGATTTCATTAAGCAAAACTTTTTTAGACCAACTAAATGAAATAAAGAGTTTTAATTACGAACATATTTATGGTAATAAGAGATTTATACCATTTATGCATTACGCAGAATTAATTATTACTGAAATTTTAAATATTCTTCTTGAATGCTATGACGAAAAACACACTTTTTCTGCATTGAAAGCAAATTTGCAATATTCAAAAAAGTTATTAGACTCTTTTACCAAATGGTTATGCAAATATTGTGATAGTGAAATTATCCCTGACGAATACATTGACAATAGCGTTGTTCTGGATAATGAAAAAATTTACGGAAAACTTGATAACGAAAATTTATACATTCAAGCAATTATAGATTACATTTCCGGAATGACAGATCATTTTGCAATTGACATTTTTAATGAGTTAATTACCTATTAGAATACGCAATTATATTTAAACCAATTTTATATATTGATATTTTCAGCAAATAATGTCAAAAGTTTTATAAACTAAAAACACCACTCCAATAATTTATGTGCTTCGCAGGTAAAATAAAATGAATATAGATGAATATATAAAAAAGAGAAAATCCGAAGACGGTATAAATGAATTTGACTTAGAAAACAAAACAGACAATTTAAGAATAGTTGTAAATTATGTTTTTGAGTATTTTTGTAATTATCTTGATACTATTCCGGAACAAGAAAGATCCATGCTAAAGGATGATCGAATCGTTCATTATAAGAAAAGGCTAACCAATTATTCTAACGAAATCCAAAACTGGCTTGTCTCCATGTATATAAAAAGCGGTCATTATATAAATAATATGATTGAGAAGAGAATAAATGATCCGAATTTTATGTTATATAACACAGACGCTGAATACAGGGCTCTGTCATATGAGGTATATTCATCCCTAAAGTCAGATTTGAAAGACATTAATTTTGAAGCTGAAATGATTTACAACTTTTTGAAAGAATATCACAGAGTAATCAGTTTGTTTCACCCTTATGATAAAGGATATTTTGTCACAGATGAAATAAACGCTTGGATAGCTGATACATACGAAAAATACGGAGTGAATCTATATAATTTCTGTTATGAAAGATTAGAATACTGGAGCGATAATCCATATATGTGGCCTAAAGGGCAACGAATCAAATCGAAATACTATGATAAATATAAAGGAACCGATACTGAAAGAACGGATCCCGATCTTTTGTGGGAATACAATTATAAAAAGAACTCA
This sequence comes from Eubacterium sp., assembly GCA_051894075.1. GTDB lineage: Bacteria > Bacillota > Clostridia > Oscillospirales > Acutalibacteraceae > Eubacterium_R. Next base: position 4,150 of record JBJFHZ010000063.1, on the reverse strand, counting down.
AATTTGTTCGGAATAGATGATTTTTACAGAAATCTTCCTAAGAAAAAGTTTTTATCTCATCGTAAAAAAGATTTAGAAATTCTTATGATGTATATTTGGACACGAAATTTTGAAATTGATCCCGAATATTGGTCAGAATATATTGATAGAGCATTAGTATGATTTTTTTAAGCAAATATTTCTGCTTTAAAAGTATTTTTATTTTCCAAACTACTCTGATAATTCAAACCGTATATTTTTATTGACAAAAAAATTTCCTGATGTTATACTGATACTAATTGATACTACTTTCTATCACGAGGCTATTATGGATATTACTCTTTTTACGCAAATTCTGAAAGACAAGCATTTTACTGATTACAAAAAAATGAAGTATAAATACGGTAATGATTTTAATTTTTTTTTGGAAACACTTGAAAAGTTATATTACAAAGCATTGCCTTTAAATGATTTTGATGAAAATCCTATTGTATTTATTGAAAATTACGCAACTATAAATCAAAATACAATAAAACTACTTTTGCAGGCGCAAAATCAACGCTATGGAATAAAGGCTGCGGAAAACGAAATCATTGCAACCTCAGCTATTGAAAGTATTGATTTCAGCAGAGAAAGTGTTCGTAATATACTAAAAGGCTTAGCTCCTAAGGATAAACAGGAAACCCGAATTCTTGGCATCAAAAAAGGTCTTGAATTTATCTCAGACACCACTAATAAAATTACAGAAGAAAATATTAATAAGTTATATATGATGACTGTCGGCGATTTTCTTTCAGATAACGATAAATTATTGAAAGGTAAGCTATATCGCCACGACACTGTTTTTATAGTCAGCAATCAACTTGAGCATTCAGGACTTGATTATAGAAAAGTGCCCAAGTTTATGCAGTCGCTGATTGAATTTATTAATACTGAGGATGACATAAATGATCTTGTGAAAGCGGCTATTATTCACTTTTATTTTGCCTATGTGCATCCGTATTTCGATGGTAATGGCAGAATGGCAAGATTGATTCACCTATGGTTTCTGATTCAGAAAGGTTATCAATCAACACTGTTTATACCGTTTTCAAGTCAGATAGAAAAAACTCGTAAAGCATATTATGATGCTTATAGTGCAATCGAGGAAAACAAAAAATACAGCGGCAAAATTGATGTCACTCCCTTTATTTTGTATTTTACAAATAATGTATATAATAAATTAAGCAAAGATTCCATTAGATTTGAAACTTTAACAAACTACAATGAAACTTTCAAGAGCGGCAATGTAACAGAAAAAGAAAATCTGTTATGGAAATTTGTTCTATCCTTTTACGGAACTGATGAATTTTCTACTAAACAGCTTGAAAAAGATTTCGGTGATGCCGCCTATGCCACAATTCGAGCTTTTGTATTGAAGTTTGAAAAATTAGGTCTGCTTACTTCCGTCAGATACGGAACGAGAGTCAAATATAAGGTCGTTAATTAGTTTCACCAAGGTGTCGTCACCATTAGGTTCTAGTGTCAACCGATGTGCAGGTTCAAGTCCTGTCGCCCGCACCAACCGAGAGTCTCGACACGCAAACACGCAGTTTGGGACTCTTCTTTTTTGTAATTCTGTCACACGGGTTTTAAATTCTTTATGAACACCCGTACAACACAAAAATAATCCGAACCTTACTCCGATTGGAGACGGGTTCGGACTTGCTGTTTTTGCGTATCTTAATCTTTATTTTTGTAGGTGCTGTTTGTTGCCTCAACATTTATTACGGAGCATTTATTCACCTTTATAACATATAAGATGTGCTAAGATGATGTGGATTCATCTTAGCACAAAATGTTCTTAAAAATTATTTTCTGAGCAAATCGCCTAGCAAAACCGATGGCAGGTTTTCAATTGCCTTATAGCTTTTGTTGCTGGAGGCAAAGAGGTTGTAACCGTGTTCCTCGTTTATGTAGTCCAAAGAGGTGTAGCTTCCGATTATACCGGAATGGCCTACGCCGCTAAAAAACGGAACGAACATACCATAGCCATATCCCTTGGCAATGTCGGGGGAGCAGTTTGTAGTCATTTCACGGTAGCTGTCAAGAGAGATGACCTTGCCGCTGCTCAGTGCAGTCATCCACTTATCCATATCGGCGGCGTTTGACGCAATATCGCCTGCGCCTTGTGTCAGCCCGGCTGAATCTTCGCCTAATGTAAAGGTGTCATAAGTCAGACCGCTTGCCCACGCAGGAGAATCCTTTACCTCATCTATAAAGCCCGAATGGGTCATTCCCAACGGCTCAAAAAAGTTCTTGCGGATAAAGTCGTTGTAGCTCTGTTCCGACACCTGCTCTACAATATTGCTGAGCAAGAAGTAGTTGGAGTTGCAATACTTATTGCTGCTGTCCGGTTCAAACTCAAGGGACTGACTGAAAATCCATTCCTTAATTGCAGATATATTTTCCTCCTTCGTTTTGTCCGGAGAAATATTTTTTACATTGCCTGCTATGTCGGGAATTCCCGAGCGCATGGAAAGCAGATTTTTAATCGTTATGTCCTTGCCGGTTAAGTATTCGGGAAAGTATTTTTCCAGGGTGTCGTCCACAATGAGTTTGCCCTGGTCACGCAGCAGCATAATTGCGGCGGCGCAGAATTGTTTGGATATCGAGCCGACGTACATTGTTGTATCAACTGTCAAATCTGCGCCGTTTTCGTCTTTGCCCGTAGCCGACTGATACACCACAGAGCCGTTTTGCGTAAGATAGACAATTCCCTCAAAATTGTTCTTTTTCAGTGCGCTGTCCATATTTTCTTTCATTTCGTCGCTTATGGTTTCGGCGGCGTCTGTCTGAACGATGTTGCTGTTTTCTGCATTTCTTAAGGAGCAGGCAGCGGCGGACAATGCCAACGCAAAACTCAAAATGACGGCTAATAGTTTTTTCATAATGATAACTCCCTTCAATTTCTCTATGTCACAATTATAAACCGAAAGCTGAAGGGCTGCAAGCAACCGATTATTGAATTGCTCAACCTAAGCGCAGACTACTCAACCAATGGTTGATTACAGCAAAGGCTTTGTGCGGTCAAACGAACCCACAAAGTCACGATAATCCTTTTTGGCGATTTCATCGGCAAAGCAGAGAAGCGGAATAACGGAGCTCTCCTGATGAAACATATAGGAGTAAATATCGCCGTCGGCAGTAGCTACAACGCTTCGTGTGGCGAGATTGTTCTGACAGAGAATCTCCATACAGCGGTCAACCTCTGGCATATCAATACCGGTGTTTTTGCTGATAAGCGAGGTTGCAATGGGCGTGTTGAGCCGTGAATACATATAAAAAATAATGCTCAGCAGTTTTTTGTCCGCAAATATCTCAAATATACCACGCAGTGTTTCCAAGTCGGTGATATTATCCTTAATGCTGCTTTGAGGCTCTACCATCAGAAAAAAGTGGTGAAAATCAGGCGACAGCCGTGCGGTGGCAATACCGCCGTCCTGCATCATTTTTGCAAAATAATCTGTTTTATCGGCAGTGATTGCAGAGTGTTCGACGAATATGCCCAAGAAGTCGTCGAGCATGGATATATCCTGCATAAACCCGATTTCTATCGCCCAGCAAATACTAAAGGCATAACGGTAAGCGTCCTTGTTTGGCATTTGGCAAATCTGCCGTGCAAGCGATACGGCTAAGCTTTGCTCCTCACGCCCGAACAGTGCGTCAATGCTTACGCTCAGTACCTGCGACAATCGGGGCAGCAGTTCAGCGTCGGGTGTGCCGCCCCGTTCCCATTTTGACACCGCCTGGGTGGTAACACCCACCAGCTGACCGAGCTGTTCCTGTGTGATACCCTTTGCCGTCCGATATTTTTTGATTTGTTTGCCTATAACGCTCATTTTATCAACCCTCCGTTGATTTTTCTGTGCTTTTATGGTATCAAAAAATGTCAGTTTTTGCAAGGGATAATACTTAGGCTTGTTAAAACTCAAATCAGGAACAGAAATGAAGAAACAAAAACACTTTTAGTATAGGTAATGAAAATAAGCCGCTTTTATTAGCTTTACAAAGGGGCTGTTATAATCAGACTTCTATGCTTCAAAACTGTATTTGCTCCTGCACATTGTATTCATTAAATCCTGCTTGTAATTATTGACATACTAATAAGCTTGTGTTATAATTCAACCGT
>JBJFHZ010000062.1:0-11815 GCA_051894075.1 Eubacterium sp. | reverse complement strand
ACCTGAATCTAGCGCGTCTGCCATTCCGCCACTCCTGCATATTGAATTTTTACCTTTCACAGAGGTGGCGTTACCTGAATCATACGCGTCTGCCTATTCCGCCACTTCTGCATATTGAATTTTTACCTTTTACAGAGGTGGCGATATCAAATTCGTCAGCTAATGATTTTCAACAACTGCGACACGCGGGACTCTTGCGGTTAACAAAATTTGTTTGTTGCTATCGCAACACAAACTTTGACCGCTACGCCTTTTTAGCCTTCGCTTCATCTGCCACCGGCAGTGCTCGGCTAAAAACTGCCATTCCGCCACTCCTGCAAATATTAAATTTTACTCTTATTTTTACACGGCAGAGCAAACCGAGGCGGAGCCTACTTTCAGTTAAAAACTTACTTTTCTGCTTAATCCGCTGTGCCGTTTAACAAACAGCATATGAATAATAACACAATAAAAGTTAAATGTCAATTAAAAAGGAGATTTTCAGCCACTAAAATTATATTAATTACTGCTTATTTGCTTCTTATTATTTTTATTATTTACAACTGCCAAGGCGGCGCAGTAAACCTCCTTTGCTCCGTAAATTTTCAGCATTTTGGCGCACTCATTAAGAGTGGAGCCTGTAGTCTTAATATCATCAATAAGGAGAATTGTTTTACCGTTTACGTATTCTTTATCAGATACATCAAAGGCACCGAATACATTTACCTTACGCTCCCTTGCCGTACTGCGTTTTTGAGGCTTTGTGCGATGCGTTTTTACGAGTAAATTCATCAGCTCAACATCTATATTATTCGAAACAATTTTCGCTAATATCTTCGACTGATTATAACCTCTTTTTCTTATATCCCATTTTCTCATTGGAACAAAGGTTACAACATCAAAGGAAATATCGGAATAATGATTTTTAACACAATCCGAAATATCTCTGCCGAAACGCTCTGACAAAAATCTCATTTCAGACTCTTTATATCTGTGAACAGCTTTGACCACCTTATCCCTGTAATAATAAGGGGCAACAATCATTTTATATTCATTTTTCCTGTTTTTACAATCACATTCGTTCTTGCTTTTTCCGCAGTTCTCACAGATAGGCGGTGCTATCTTCGGCAGATTTTCGCAGTCCTTACAGACTGTTTTATTAAATTCAATGACATCACCGCAAAATTCACACCTGTTAGGAAAAAACAATTTAACAAAGCGTTTAAGTGCAATTACAAAATCATTCATACTGTCAGATAAGGGGCAATTTTTTCATAAAGCTTATCCCCTATGCCTTTGATATTTTTTATCTGGTCCACACTTGTATAACCGCCCAGATACTCTCTGTACTGAATTATTGCGTCTGCCCTTGATTCACCTATACCGTCTAATACGGTAAGGTCGGAAGCTGTGCAGGTATTAAGATTGATTTTACCGTTAAAGGCGTTATCCGTATTAATTTCGGAATATTCGGTTACCTCTGCCTGATATTCTTCTAAATCGGATTGTTGTGATGCTTCGCCTAATACGGAATTTAAATTCTCCTGTAATGCAGACTGCGTTACTGTTTCGGATGATGACGAATTGCTTTGTATATACACCTCGTCGGAAACCTTTGGTTGAGTCAGCGCAAAGTAAAGCATGAGTGCTGAAAGTAAAATCAGCCCCACACCTGTCATTATTATACTTTGCCGTTTACTGCTGCTCATTTTCTTTTACCCTTTTTTGAATTATTTTTGGTTTTTGTATTTCTTTTAAAATTATTTTTGCCCTGTTGTCTTTTCTGGTGAATTTTCATACTTTGAGCTGTAGGTCTCACAAGACATTTACTGTCAAAGCCTATCAGGTCAAAACGCCTTGCTTTCTTCAAAGCCTCTTCAACAAGCGCTTGATTTTTAGGATTATAATACTGAAGAAGCGCTCTTTGAAGTGCCTTTTCGTGCTCTGTCTTAGCTACATAGACCTTTTCCATTGTATATGGGTCAAGCTCGGTATAAAACATACAGGTTGAAATTGTACCGGGGGTAGGATAAAAATCCTGCACCTGCTCAGGTCTGATATGATTTTTCTTCAAAAACAATGCAAGCTCTATAGCATCATCAAGGGTTGAACCCGGGTGAGATGACATAAGGTAAGGCACAAGATACTGCTCCTTATTAACCTCTCCCGTATACTGAAAATATCTTTTTGAAAATTCAATATACGCTTCAATATGAGGCTTACCCATTTTATCAAGAACTGCGGCAGAGCAATGCTCAGGAGCAACCTTAAGCTGACCTGAAACGTGATTTTCAACAAGCTCTCTGAAAAAGGTATCGTCCTTATCCTGAAGAAGATAATCGTATCTTATTCCGCTTCTGATGAAAACCTTTTTAACTCCGTCAAGCTCTCTGACCTCTTTGAGAATATCAAGATACTCCTTATGGTCTGCAATAAGATTTGGACAAGGCTTAGGGGCAAGACATTTTTTGCCCTTACAGAGTCCGTGCTCAAGCTGAAAATCACAGGAGGGCTTTCTGAAATTAGCGGTAGGACCGCCGATATCGTGGATATAGCCCTTAAAATTCGGCATTTGAGTAAGCTTTTTTGCCTCGGCAACAATGCTTTTCTTTGACCTTGCGGTTACATATCTGCCCTGATGAAAAGCAATAGAACAGAAATTGCAGGCACCGAAACAGCCTCTGTTATGAGTGATTGAAAACTCTACCTCTTTTATTCCGGGAACACCGCCAAGCTTTTCATATGACGGATGATATGCTCTCATATAAGGTAAAGAATAAACCTTATCAAGCTCCTTTTGGGTGAGTGGTGGCATAGGTGGATTTTGAACAAGCATAAGCTTACCGTGCTTTTGCTTAATAAGACGTCCTCTGATATGGTCCTGCTCGTCCTGTTCAATACGGCAGGACTTTGCATATTCCTTTTTGTTTGTTGAAACATTTTCAAATGAAGGACACTCCACACCCTCATAAGGCGTTTCGGTTGCAGGGCAAAGATAACAGGTACCGAGAATATCACGCATATCGGAAATACTTACGCCCTTATCAAGACGGTGTGCAATTTCCGCCGTCTGCTTTTCGCCCATTCCAAAGGTAAGCAAATCAGCCTTTGAATCAAGCAATATACTCGGTCTGATTGCATCGTCCCAGTAATCATAGTGAGCAAAGCGGCGCAACGATGCCTCCAGTCCTCCGATAATTACGGGAGAATCCGGATAAAGCTTTTTTATTATATTTGAATAAACTATAACGGCTCTGTCTGGTCTTTTACCTGTCATACCGCCTGCAGTATATGCATCGTCGTGGCGGAGTCTTTTTGCTGCGGTATAATGAGCCACCATGGAATCTATATTTCCGCTTGTAACCATAAATCCCAAACGAGGTTTTCCGAACTGAGCAAAATCAGCCGTGCTTTTCCAGTCAGGCTGGCTAAGTACGGCGACTCTGTAACCTTCATTTTCAAGGACTCTTGTAATAATAGCGGCACCAAAAGAGGGATGGTCAACATAGCTGTCACCTGTTACGCAGACAAAATCAACGTCCTGCCAACCTCTTTCAAGCATTTCTCTTTTATTTATCGGGAGAAAACCACTCATTTCAATACTCCCCATCGTCATCATCGGGTAAATTTACTCTGTCATAAAATTCTTCCATATCAAGAAAATCATCAATATCATCCTCTTGACTGCTGTAATTATCTTTGTAAGAGGACTTTTTGCTGTAATTTTCGCTTACAACACCATCGTCCTCAAATTCAAAATCATCACTGCTGTCATCATCTTCAAATTCATCGTCACGGTCATCAAATGACATCTGCTCTGTATTTTCGGCAGTGAAATCATTGCCTGAGGAATAAGCCTGCATTTCAAGCCACTGCTGACGGTTTATAAGAATTTCTCTTGGCTTTGAGCCGTTTTGAGCGCCGATTATGCCCTTTTCGTGAAGCTGGTCCATAATCTTTGCTCCCCTTGCATAGCCTACCGAAAGCTTACGCTGAAGGAATGAGGTTGAGGCTGTGCCTGTTTCAAGAACGACGTCGACTGCCTTTTCAAACAACGGGTCAAGATTTTCGCCCTCGGAATCATCCTCAAAGGGTGATGACTTTTTATCCTGTACTGCTTTTTTCTCAATTTCCTTTGCGATTTCGTCATCATACTGGCTTTCGCCCTGCTTTTTAATAAACTCGCAAAGCTCCTCTACCTCTTCATCAGAAATGAAGCAGCCCTGAACACGAATAGGCTTTGACGCACCTATCGGAGCATAAAGCATATCACCTCTGCCGAGAAGCTTTTCGGCTCCGCCTGCATCAAGAATAGTTCTTGAGTCAATCTGTGAAGAAACCGTCAAGGCAATACGTGAAGAAATATTAGCCTTAATAAGACCTGTAATAACGTCAACCGACGGTCTTTGTGTTGCGATAACAAGGTGCATACCTGCGGCACGTGCCATCTGTGCAAGACGGCAGATAGAGTCCTCTACCTCTTTCGGAGCCGCCATCATCAAATCGGCAAGCTCATCGATAAAAATACAGATTTTCGGCATAGGCTCCATATCGGAGTGCTTTTTGACATATTTATTATATCCCTCAATATCACGAACACCTGTCTGTGAAAATCTCTGATATCTCTGAAGCATTTCCGAAACTGCCCAGCCCAGAGCACCTGCCGCCTTTCTTGCATCTGTTACAACAGGGACAAGCAAATGCGGAATACCTGCATACTTTGAAAACTCAACCTGCTTAGGGTCAATCATAAGAAATTTAACCTCGTCAGGCTTTGCTCTATACAAAATAGACACGATAATTGAGTTCATACAAACTGACTTACCGGAGCCTGTTGTACCTGCGATAAGAAGGTGAGGCATTTTTGCGATATCGCAGAAAACACATTTACCTGCGATATCCTTACCGATACCTGCAGAAAGCTTTGACTGCTGTTCGTCAAATTCGGGTGTATCGACAAGTTCTCTCATAGATACTGTATTTTTAACAGTATTGGGAACCTCAATACCAACAGCCGCCTTACCCGGAATAGGTGCCTCGATACGAACGTGGGTTGCTGCAAGGTTAAGTGCGATATCGTCTGAAAGATTTGTAATCTTTGAAATTCTGATGCCTGCGGCAGGCTTCAGCTCATAGCGTGTAACTGTCGGTCCTCTTGAGATATCGGTTATTGTTGCGTCAACATTAAAGGAATGGAGCGTATCTATAAGCTTCTGGGCATTATCCTTAAGCTCCGAACTGACATCCTTTGCAGAGTGCTTTTTAGCCTCCTTAAGAATATCAACAGAAGGAAGCTTATAGTCATCCACAGAGGACTCCATAGCCTCCTTGGAAACAGTAAATGCTTCTTCCTTTGCTTCTGCTTTTTTAGGTGAATTTTCAGCATCCTCGGAAGCATCGTGAACAATCTCGTCGATAGATTTTTTCTTTTCCTGTGCTTTTTCTCTTTCTCTTCTGTTTCTCTCTGTGGTCTGATTTATTTCGTCAATAATGTCCTTGGGAACCTTGGTTTCCTCATCCTGTGGCTCTGCTTCCTTTTTCTTTCTGGTTTTGCGGGAATTTTCCTCCACAGGCGGCTCGCTGTCAAGGGGAACGTCAATATTTGCCTTATTCATTTTTCGGCGCTCAATTCTTTCCTCAATTGCAGGGGCAACCTTGTCGTATGTTACCTTTGCAGGCTTGGCGGCACCTGAAAGAAACTGTATAATCGTAAGTCCTGTTATAAGCAGAAAATCAACTAACAGCAAAACAACACTGATAATTATTGCAGGTGCCTTGCCTAAGGTCAAAAGCAGCCAGCCGAATACTGCACCCAAAAAGCCGCCGTTAAAGGTTGTGGTCGCTGACTTATAGCTGTCTGTTACTGTCTGTGCAAAATCTGCTCCTGTCTGATTTTGCACAACGTGAATTAATGACGCAATTATCAAAACAAGCACAACTGTTTCAATAGATTTTGCGACTAAATTAATATTTCTGTCTTTTTTTACGGAATATATCAAGGTAACCGTAATAGCTATAAGCGGAAAAATGCAGGCAGCAAAAATTCCGAAAACGCCCACGTATACGCCGTGGAGAACATTCCAAGCTCCGTCACCGCTGATTACTGCAAGAAAGAAAAATATTACCGATACGGCAACCACTGCAATCTCGTAAACCCTTACTCTGTCGGTATAGTCGGACTGAGCTCTGCGGTTGCCTGTTTTTCCCGCTCTGCTGTTGCTGTTATTCTTTTTTTTATTAGTCTTTTTATTTGCCATATGTACCTCTTAAAAATCAATGCTTTATGACTATTTCAAATATACCGATAACTGCTATTATTAAACCTATTGCAATATCGTAATATGCAAAATAATTAAGTGCCTTATTTTTTATTACAAACACAAACAGCTTTACTGCGAAGAATGATACAGCTCCCGAAATAACAAAGCCGATTATTCCTGCAACAACACCTACAGGTGTAACTGCCGTGCAAATTTCAATAATTCCTGCTGTAATAAGTACAGGAACAGACAGCACCATTGAATATCTGAGCGCATATTTTTCACTCATACCTAAGAAAATTGCGGCGGCGTAAACACCGAACACAAAGGAGCAGCCTGCAAAGGGCAAGGCAAGAAACGCAACCAAGCCTATAACAGCCGCCTTAACAAGCTCGGGTATTCTTTTCGTATTTTTATTAACAAGACTTGTTACTGCAATTATGAGTGCTCCCGTAAGAGCAAAGCAAATTCCCTCGCCTAAAAGATTGCCGTTATACGACGTTCTGTGAAACATTTGAAAAACGTTTCCGTATTTTCCTGTAGGGATAAGATAAAACAGAAAAAATACAAAGGAGAAAATAGTCATAAACATAAATTTTCTCTGAGACGAAGCATTTTTCACATCAAGTCTTTTATGAAACAGGTCATTCCAACCACCGAAGAAATTTTTAAAAAGCCCTGCAAAAAGCTTGAAAAACGCTATAAAAATTCCAACAGCGATACCGATATGTATAACACCTGTCAGTTGAGAGCAGGCATTTGTATACCTGCCTGACAGGTCGTGAAATATTGCGGAATGACCGCTTTCAGATACCGGAAATATCCACGTCAGCGCTTGGAACATCGCCTGAAATATTGATTTTATAACCGACATTATCTTTACCTCCGAAAAGAGACCCGTTGTCTAAATAATAGCCGTTTCTGATATAGTCATAGGGATTGCTCGACCTGACAGAATTTGTCGTATTTGCAGAAACGGTTGGAGAATAAAAAATGTCCTGCTCGTTAATTATTGTCCAGAGCATTTTCCCTCTCCGCCTCACTTTTTTCATTTCCCTCTATCATTGTGTTTAGAAAATCAAGGGCATTGCTGAGTCCGCCAAGCTCGTCAATCAAACCGCTTTTGACAGCCTCCTCACCGTCAAGAACAGTACCCACGTCCATAACAAGCTCACCTGTTTTCATCATAAGCCTGCGGAAATCGTCACCGCTGATATTTGAATTATTTGCAACAAAATTTACTATCCTATCCTGCATTTTTTCAAAATAGGACAGGGTCTGCGGAACACCTAAAACAAGCCCGTTCATTCTGACAGGATGAACAGTCATTGTGGCACTCGGCACTATAAAGCTCCTTTTACAGCTTACGGCTAAAGGAACACCTATTGAGTGACCTCCTCCGAGCACAAGAGACGCTGTTGGAGTTTTCATAGTTGAAAGAAGCTCCGCAATGGCAAGCCCTGCCTCCACATCTCCGCCCACTGTGTTAAGGATAATCAAAAGTCCTTCAATTTCCCTGCTTTCCTCGATTGCTACAAGCTGGGGAATTACGTGCTCGTACTTAGTAGTTTTATTTTGGCTGGGCAAAATATAATGGCCCTCAATCTGACCTATTATAGTCAGACAATGGATAAAGTGGCCGTCCTTTGAAACTGTTATTGAGCCTGTTTCAAAATCAGTTGTGCTTTGAACATCGCACTCCTGCTGTTCCTTTTCATTTTCGTTTTCGTTATTTTGCTTTTCTTCATTTTTACCGGACATAAAAACACCTCTGTTTATTATGCCCGAAGATATAAAAATTATCTAACTTAAATATTTTATCATAAAATACGTCTTATTTCAACATTTATTATAATTCTGTAATTTCAATATTAATAATTTTAAAATGTTACTGATTTGTAATTGACAGGACAATCTGTTTGTAATAAAATATGTTTGTTAAAATTATAAACAATTAGGAGGATTTTTTATCAATGGGACTTACACTTGCGCAAAAGTTGATTAAATCTCATCTTGTTGAGGGTGAAATGAAGGTCGGCACCGAAATCGGTCTTAAAATCGACCAAACTCTTACTCAGGATGCCACAGGTACTATGGCTTATCTTGAATTTGAGGCTATGGGTGTTGACAGAGTTAAGACTGAAAAATCTGTTGCTTACATCGACCACAACACTCTACAGACAGGCTTTGAAAATGCCGACGACCACCGTTACATTCAGTCTGTAACAAAAAAGCACGGCATTTATTTCAGCAGACCCGGTAACGGTATCTGCCATCAGGTACATCTTGAAAGATTCGGTATCCCCGGAAAAACTCTTATCGGCTCCGACAGCCACACTCCCACAGGCGGCGGTATCTGTATGCTTGCTATGGGCTCCGGCGGACTTGACGTTGCCGTTGCCATGGGCGGCGGAACATACTACATTCCTATGCCGAAAATGACAAGAATTAATCTTACAGGCTATCTCAAACCTTGGGTTTCTGCTAAAGACGTTATCCTTGAGGTGCTCAGAAGAATGAGTGTTAAGGGTGGCGTAGGAAAAATTATTGAATACGGCGGAGAAGGCGTTAAGACATTAAGCGTACCCGAAAGAGCAACTATCACAAATATGGGTGCTGAGCTTGGTGCTACAACATCTATCTTCCCTTCTGACGAAATCACACTTGCTTTTCTTAAAGCACAGGGACGTGAAAATGACTGGACAGAAATTCAGCCTGACGCCGACGCAGAGTATGACGAGATTATCGACATTGACCTCTGCTCTCTTACTCCTATGGCTGCATGTCCTCATATGCCCGACAACGTAAAGACAACAGAGGAAATCGGCAAAATCAAGGTTGACCAGGTTGCTATCGGCTCCTGCACAAACTCCTCATACGTTGATATGATGAAGGTTGCCGCAATTCTTAAGGGCAAGACTGTTTGCCCCTCTGTTTCACTCTGCATTGCTCCCGGCTCAAAGCAGGTGCTTAATATGCTTGCTTTAAACGGTGCTCTTTCAGATATGATTAACGCAGGTGCAAGAATTCTTGAATCTGCCTGCGGTCCCTGTATCGGTATGGGACAGTCACCTAACTCAGCAGGTGTTTCACTCAGAACTTTTAACCGTAACTTTGAAGGCCGTTCGGGAACAAAGGACGCAGGAATTTATCTTGTTTCTCCTGAGGTTGCGGCAGCATCTGCTCTTACAGGATATCTTACAGACCCTCGTGAGCTTGGCGAGGCTCCTGTTATCGAAATGCCTAAAGAGTTCATTGTAAATGATAATATGATTGAGCCTCCTGCATCTCCGGAAGAAGCTAAGAACATTGAGGTTCTTCGTGGACCTAACATTAAGCCTTTCCCTGAAACCTCACCTCTTCCCGAGGAGATTACTGCAAAGGCCGTTCTTAAGGTCGGCGACAACATCACAACCGACCACATTATGCCTGCAGGTGCTAAGATTCTTCCTTACCGTTCAAACATTCCTCACCTTTCACAGTACTGCTTTGGTGTTTGTGACGAGACCTTCCCTGAAAGGATAAAGGCAGAGGGCAAAGGAATTATTATCGGCGGTTCAAACTACGGTCAGGGCTCATCAAGAGAGCATGCCGCTCTTGTTCCCCTTTACCTCGGCGTTAAGGCAGTTATCGCTAAATCATTCGCAAGAATTCACGTTGCAAACCTTGTAAATGCAGGAATTCTTCCCTTTACCTTTGTAAACGAAGGCGACTATGACAGAATTGACCAGATGGATGAGCTTTCTCTTCCGAACATCAAGGACTGCATTGAAAATAAAAAGGATGTTGTTCTTAAAAATATCACAAAGAATGAAGAATACAAGCTTGATTCCTCTCATCTTTCAGACAGACAGAGAGCTATGCTTGTATGCGGCGGTCTCCTTGACTACACAAGAGAGATGAACAAATAAACAATATCTAAAGGAGCAAAATACTATGACTGATGAAGAAAAGGTAATTGACGAGGCTGTTGAAAAATTCCGTTCACTTATGGAATCACAGCTTGCACGTGCAAAGAAAATTAAAGAGGATAAGGATTTTACAGACTATGACGCTCTTGATACAATCGTAATCGGTATCTGCGGCGGCGACGGTATCGGTCCTATCATCACAAAGGAAAGTGAAAGAGTTCTTGCATTTCTCTTAAAGGATGAGGTAGCAAGAGGAAAGGTTCAGTTCAAGGAAATTGACGGCCTTACCATTGAAAACAGAGCCGCCTGCAACAAGGCAATTCCAGATGATGTTCTTGCAGAGCTTAAAGCCTGCCACGTTATTCTTAAGGGACCGACAACTACTCCGAGAGCAGGCGACCCATGGCCAAACGTTGAATCTGCAAACGTTGCAATGAGAAAAGAGCTTGACCTCTTTGCAAATATGAGACCTGTAAAGGTACCCGAGGAGGGCATTGACTGGACCTTCTTCAGAGAAAACACAGAGGGTGGCTACGCTGTAGGCTCACACGGTGTAAACATCACAGATGATCTTGCTGTTGACTTTACAGTTGCAACACAGGAGGGCTGTGAAAGAATTGCCCGTCTTGCTTATGAATATGCAAGAAAGAACAAAAAGGGCAAGGTTTCTATAATAACAAAGGCAAATATTATCAAGACTACCGACGGTAAATTTCTCAAGACTGCCCAGAAAATCGGCGAGGAATATCCCGAAATCGTAACAGACGACTGGTATGTTGATATCACAACTGCAAAGCTTATTGACCCAATGAGAAGAAAGGACTTTAAGGTATTTGTTCTTCCTAATCTTTACGGCGATATTATCACAGACGAGGCGGCTGAATTTCAGGGCGGTGTAGGTACTGCAGGCTCTGCAAACATCGGTAAAAAATATGCTATGTTTGAGGCTATTCACGGCTCAGCGCCGAGAATGATTAAAGAGGGCAGAGGTCAGTATGCAGACCCTTGCTCAATGCTTCGTGCATCTGTTATGCTTCTTTCTCATATCGGATATCAGAAGGAGGCTGACGCTCTTGAGGCAGCTCTTGATAAGTGTATGTTTGAGGAAAAGAAGCTGACAATAACAGGCAGAAGCGACGGCTGTACCTGCAGTGAATTCGGCGACTATGTGATGGAAACCATTACTGAAATGACGAAGTAAGATGTTTTTGAGAGGGTAAAATTATGTCAGGAAAAGAAGATATATCAATTTCTGTTATAAAGAGACTGCCCAGATACTACAGATTTCTCCAATCTCTTAAGGAAAACGGAATTGTACGCATAAGCTCAAAGGAGCTTGCCGCAAGAATGGGGCTTACTGCTTCGCAGATAAGACACGATTTTAACTGCTTCGGCGGCTTCGGTCAGCAGGGCTACGGCTATAACGTGCCTGAGCTCCACAGTAAAATAGGTGAAATTCTCTGCGTAAATACAGAGATTAAAACTATACTTATCGGTGCCGGTAATTTGGGAAAAGCCGTTACAAACAAGATTTTTTCAAAGAAAAGCGGCTTTAAGCTGATAGGAATTTTTGATAAAAATGAGGCACTCTGCGGAAATATGATAAAGGGTATTCCTGTAAGAAATATCAATTATCTTGAAAATTTCTGCATTGACAACTCACCT
>JBJFHZ010000061.1:0-2338 GCA_051894075.1 Eubacterium sp. | reverse complement strand
AATAAATCTTTTCGACTATTGCACAAGCAGTAAGGTAATTCGTCATATTCATACCGACTAAATCTGCTTTTTCTTTGATGATTGATTTACCGGTTGGTGTCAAATGTAAATTAATTCGTTCTGATTTAGTTTCTTTGCTTACGGCTATCACCATTCCTTATATTAGTTTTACAGCAAAGGATAATTGTACCTTTGCTGAGAGGAGAAACATATGCAGTGATTGTTAATGATTTTCAATCATTTTAATCACGAAATATGTTTGGACGAAGGGGCCCGGGTCTCCCGGTCATTCGGCAAAGTGCCGCAATGATGCGCCTAAGCGCTATGCTTGGACTCTCCTAAAGGAGAGTTCTTACAAGGAAAATAATTATATTTTGTTTTCTTTATATCCTTGCACAATATCCTCACAAATCGCCCACAAAGCATTTTTATTCAATTTTCGAGTATCTATGCTGATTCATAAGTGTTCTGCAAGAAGGGTTTTTAGTTGTTAGCGTTTGAATTTGCTACCGGCGCCGGTTTGAATTCTGTTCAGCGTGTAGATGTTTGATAACTGTTGTTGCTCTTTTGAAAAGTCAAATCGGCTTGTCTTATCAATCAGTCCCTTGTCTATCAAACCACTTAATGCCTTGTCTACCGTGGTTACTGAAATATTGCACCGTCTTGCGATATTTCGTCTGCTGGGAAAGCATTTATGGCTCTTGTCCGAGCATTTGACTAGGTAACTGTAAACCACAAATTCATTTGCAGTTAACCCCTCATCGAATATTTGATTCGGCAGTCTGAAATAGTTTTCAGTCATTCGTATTCCTCCTTTCCTAAACTCGAAAGAGAAATTTCTCGGACATTTGACAAATTATTGTTGTTCAAAAAATCTCTTTCTGCTATGATAGTAATACAGTAAAGAATAAATCACTATGCTTTAGTGAAAAATGAAATTTTTAAGAAAGATTGATTATGGACAAAGATATTGAATTAAGAAACGGACTGTATATTAATTTCCAAAATAAAAATATTGCTCAGCGGCTTTGGGTTAGTGATGACGGTGTTAAAAAATTAAAGCCTGTTGATTACAGAGCCGAAATTCAAAGCTTCTGTGATTGTGATTTCAGTGATTTGGAGGATGAGATATATAATCTGTTGCATCTAAAGGATATTAGCAATCCTGATGAGTGCGAATTAAGAAAGGCAATCAACAGGTGCTATGAGCTTGCAGAAATAATAGGACAGAGAAACAAAACCTTAGGAGCTTTGCTTTCGGGAACATTTGCAGAGATTGTCAGTGATAAAGAAATCCTACTCACCTATGAATCAAAGGAAAGTCTTGAAACAGCATTAACAACTTTAAGCATAAGACTTTATGAGCTTCTTGTAATTCAAAGAAAGGTTCGCAATTTCTTTCCTTGTATAATCCACAAGGAATTGTTTGAAGATTATTTAAGCGAACTAATACCAAAAGCAGTTTTCTGCAAAACGGTTTATACATATATTGATGGACAGGAGAAGAGTTTTCTGTTTTTTGATTATGTAAAGGACTATTATGAATATTTAATGCTCTTGTTTTACAACAGAAAAGAAACAGTTTGCGAATGCGAACTTTGCAGCAGATATTTCATTCCAAAGACAAAAAAGAAAACCCTGTACTGCGACAGAGTTTTCAAGGACGGTAAAACCTGCAAGCAAATCGGACCTTTAATGAAGCACAAGAAGCTTGAGGAAAATGATTTGGTTTTGCAGACCTTTAATAAGGAAAAGAACAAAATGTATAAGCGAATGGAACGAGCATATGTGTTTGGCGAAACACCAAAGGCAATATCACCTGATGAATACACAGCTTGGCTTGACAGAGCAGTCAATGCAAAAAATATGTATCTCAACAATGAGCTATCTGAAACAGAGGCTTTGGAAATAATTAGAACAGAATAAATAGTTATAGCCGGGGCATAAACAAGCTCCGGCTATTCTTTCAGCAATTTTACTGCCAGCTTAAATCCAATTTCAAATGCCTGTGCTTCAATCAGCGAAGCGTACTCCGTGAAACAATCAGCGTATTTTTCAAACACATCCAAGTCATTATTATTGAGGGAAGATGATAGTGTTTCGTGATGCTTGGCAATCAGCGAAACTAACCTTTTCTCCTCTTCTGTAATAACTTTATCTTCATTCGGTCTGATGTTGCCATACCATAGTTCTTGAAGTATATTCATAAATAATCAACTCCTTTGCAGTACAAAACATATACCACAAAGGAGTTAGAATATCCAGATAATTTTTTATACTTGATTTTATATAAATTATATGTTAAAACACAAAACGAAATTCGCAGAATAAACACATA
>JBJFHZ010000060.1:0-50723 GCA_051894075.1 Eubacterium sp. | reverse complement strand
GATTTTATTTTTGCCTGAAAATGAAAAAATACGCTTCAAGTATGAAACGTATTAATCATTTTTTAAAGCATTTTTCCAGTATTCAAAAAGTCTGTCCTCGCTGAAGGTCGCATTTGCAGGACTTGTTGACGGCAGGCAAACCGCTTCAATTTTTATATCCTTTTCAATATATCTTTTATAAAGCGCCTCTGCCTTTTTGCCGTTTACAAAAATTCTTTTCACCTGAGAATTATTTAATATTTCCGATATATCGTTTATTTGAACATTTTTTATACTGCTGTCGGCGGAGCCTGTAATCTCGCAGGATTTTATAACGTCCCACAAGGCAATATGATTATCAAGAAGAAACGCAGTTTTTTCCTCAACGGTTGCAGGTGTTTTGCAATTATAAACCCTTGCCAAAACTCTCCAAAACCTGTTTTGAGGGTGACCGTAAAAAAATCCCTGCTCCCTTGATTTCACCGACGGAAAGGAGCCCAGTATAAGTATCTCCGACCTGTCATCGTATATCGGTTTTATGGGATGAACTATCATAAGCTTAAATTCCTTTTATTAGTTATATTTCAATGTATCGGTTTCCCTGTTTATTTCCGCACTGTTCTCGTTTTACGTACATACTGAATCTTCAAATCACAATTTATAAAGGCAACTAAAAATAACGGTACAGCCATCAGCCATACCGTTATTGTAAAACCGTTTATAATGATTAGTCGTTTGCGTGACCTGCTGCACCGAATACAACATCAATCTTATGAGCAACAACCTCTTCAATAAGCTCTCTTGCGGGAGTGAGATACTGACGAGGGTCAAAGTGAGTCGGGTTCTCTGCAAAGTGCTTTCTTACAGCGGCAGTCATTGCAATACGGATATCAGAGTCAACATTGATTTTACATACAGCCATTGAAGCAGCCTGTCTGAGCATATCCTCAGGAATACCGATAGCGTCAGGCATTTCGCCGCCGTACTGATTAATCATCTTAATGTGCTCCTGATTAACAGAGGAAGCGCCGTGAAGAACGATTGGGAAGCCGGGAAGCTGCTTGCCAACCTCTTCAAGAATATCAAAACGAAGCTGAGGCTTCTGACCCGGCTTAAACTTATAAGCACCGTGGCTTGTACCGATAGCGATAGCAAGTGAGTCACAGCCTGTTCTTGTAGCAAAATCATAAACCTCTTCAGGCTTTGTGTATGAAGCGTTTTCAGCGTCAACCTGAACGTCATCCTCAACACCTGCAAGAGTACCGAGCTCACCCTCAACAACAACTCCGTGAGCGTGTGCGTATTCAACAACCTTCTTTGTAAGAGCGATGTTCTCCTCGTAAGGAAGAGAAGAGCCGTCAATCATAACTGATGTGAAGCCGCCGTCAATGCATGACTTACAGGTTTCAAAGTCAGGGCCGTGGTCAAGGTGAAGAGCAATTGGAAGACCTGTTTCCTCAGCAGCAGCCTTTACCATAGCAACAAGATAATCGTGAGAAGCATATTTTCTTGCACCTGCTGAACACTGGAGAATAACAGGAGCCTCAAGCTTCTTAGCAGCGCGGGTGATACCCTGTACAATCTCCATATTGTTTACGTTAAAAGCACCGATAGCGTAACCGCCCTCGTATGCCTTTTTAAACATTTCGGTAGTAGTAACTAATGGCATAATTTTAATCTCCTATACTTTAATTATTTTAAGTTATCAAAACTTGTTTGAAATATTATACTACAATGATAAAAAAATATCAATAGCAAGATAATTATTTAATGTGCGTCAAACCAAGTGTTCCCGATTTTACCGTCAGCCTTAAGACAAACCTTCATTTTGCAGGCGTTTTCCATCTCCTCGGTAACAATTTCAAGAGCCCTTTGTGCCTCGTCTTCGGGAGCCTCAACAATAAGCTCATCGTGCACCTGAAGAATAAGCTGAGCTTTCATATTTTCTTCTCTTAAACGTCTGTCAACCTTTACCATTGCGATTTTGATAATATCGGCGGCAGTACCCTGAATAGGCATATTTCTTGCAACTCTTTCACCGAAGGCACGCATCATATGATTGCTTGAGGCAAGCTCGGGAAGATATCGCTTTCTGTGGAAAAGCGTTTCGCTGTAGCCCTTATCCTTTGCCAAATCAATCATTTTCTTCATATAGTTATTGACACCGCTGTAGGTAGCAAGATAATTGTCAATATACTGCTTTGCCTCTTTGTTTGAAACGCCGATATCCTTTGCAAGTGAAAATGCGCCAATACCGTAAACGATACCGAAATTAACGGCCTTTGCTCTGCTACGCATTTGGGGAGTAACCATTTCAAGAGGAAGATTGAACACCTGCGACGCAGTAATAGCGTGAATATCGTCGCCGTTATTAAATGCGTTAATCATATTTTCATCGCCCGAAAGGTCTGATAGAACACGTAGCTCAATCTGGCTGTAGTCGGCATCAATAAGCCTTTTGCCACTGCCTGCAACGAAGAATTTTCTCATTTCTCTGCCAAGTTCTGTGCGGATAGGAATGTTCTGCAAATTTGGCTCAAGAGAGGAAATCCTGCCTGTTCTTGTTTCCACCTGATTAAATCGTGTATGGATTCTTCCGTCAGGCTCAATAACCTTCAATAAACCGTCGCAATAGGTTGATTTCAGCTTTGAAAGAGAACGGTATTCAAGTATTTGGGAAATAACGGGATGCTCGTTTACAAATCCCTCTAAAACCTCTGCGTTTGTTGAATAGCCTGTCTTTGTTTTCTTCTTACAGGGTAGCTTTAAATCCTCAAAAAGCGCTACTCCAAGCTGTTTTGGAGAATTTATGTTAAATTCATAGCCTACGCTGTCATAAATGATTTTTGTCAGCTCATTTATTCTTTCGCCTAACTTTTTGCCGAATTTTTCTATGCCATCTTTGTCAACCTCAAAGCCTGCGTATTCCATCTTTGCAAGCACCTCTGAAAGAGGCAGTTCAATTTCGGTCAGCAGGGCTCTTTCGTTTGCCTCGTCAATGAGCCTGTCCGTCTTTTCAAACAGTGGCTTAATTACTGCCGAAAGAGATACGGTCAAATCATTTTCACCAAGAGAATTAAGAAATTCGGGTATCCTTACTCCGTATTCAAGTGCAAGATGCTCAATATCATACTTCGAATCACCGGGTCTTAAAAGATAGGCTGAAAGCATTAAATCTCCGCAGACATTTTTGAGCCTTACGCCGTATTTACATGCAAGACGGTGCAATTCCTTTGTGTTATACGAGAATTTTCTTATACCTTCATCCTCAAAAAAATTACGCACAAAATACGAAAATTCAGGCGTTTCAAAGGGCATTACTATTATTTCATCACCAAAGGCAAAATATAAATCTCCCACCGTGCCGTCAATGATATCGGGATAAAAATAAGCGTCGGTATCTTTCAGCCTGTCAAGGAGATAGTCTGCGTCAACACAGGTAAGACGGCTGATTTCCCTTTTCGTTTCCTGCGGTGCTTCGTTATTGACTGAAGCACCGTTAGGGTCAAGATTAAATTTCGGTATTAGAGAGAAAAGCTCCAGCCTTACAAACTGTGAAACGGCTCTGCCGTCATCCTCTCTGCTGACAACATAGTTTTTTATATCTGTATCAACAGGCGCATCTGTTCTGATTGTGCCCAGGTCAAGGGAAAGATATGCCTTGTCCTTATCATTGGCAAGCTTTGCTTTAACACCTGCTTTAATATCAAGGTCGTCAAGATTATCATAAATATAATCAATATTATGAAAACGCTGAATAAGGTCAAGGGCGGTTTTTGCACCAACACCTGCAACACCGGGAATATTGTCGGAGCTGTCGCCCTGAAGCGCCTTAACCTGAATAAGCTCGGCAGGGGTTACGCCGTATTCGTCGGCAATGGCTTTTTCGTCGTAAACATCAGTAACAGCCTGTCCCATTTTTGTACGGGCAAGAAGGACCTTAACACCGCCGTGGGCAAGCTGGAGAGAATCCCTGTCGCCTGTTGCTATAAAGCATTCGTCACCGTTTTTTCGGCAAGCCTCCGCAAGAGTGCCTAAAATATCGTCAGCCTCCCAGCCCTCTTTTTCTATTGTAGTTATACCTAAGCTATGAAGAAGCTCTTTAAGAACAGGCATCTGCCCTCTTAATTCATCAGGCATTGCATGACGTCCTGCCTTATATTCTTCATACATTTTATGTCTAAAGGTAGGAGCGTGAACATCAAAGGCAACGGCAACAGCATCAGGATTGCACAAATCCCTAAGCTTCAAATATATAGTCAAAAAGCCGTAAACAGCGTTGGTATATTCTCCGTTTTTAGTAGTCAAAAGCTTTATTCCGTAAAAGGCGCGGTTAATTATACTGTTTCCGTCAATAACAAGCAGTTTCATTTTCTTCCCCCAATTTTAATTCTCGTGTTAGTATACCATATTTTTTTGATGTCTACAATTATTAAGTATTATTTTTCCTATTACTATACTAATTTTCGTACAGACACAACAAGCCTGTCCTTTTTGGTCTTATGAAGCTGACTGTCAAAAATAAATCTGCCAAAGCCTCTGACAGACACTATATCGTTTTCCTTAATATTATATGAGGAGCTTTGAATTTTTCTGCTGTTGACAAAAATTCTGTCGGTTTCAAACAGCTTTAATGCATCCTTTCTTGAAAGTTTATATACAGCGCTGACAAGAACATCTGCCCTCATAGAGCTGACAACAAGCTCCTTTTCCTCAAAGGAGGCACCGAAGCCTTCAGGCAATTTTTCAGCAGGGCTGACATTTACCGAGGTGTGCTTTACCTTCGTAAGATTTTTAAGAATATAATCCTTTATCTGCTCAAGGCAGAAAAGATAACCGCAGTTATCTTTTACCGCAATATCCCCCAGCATTTCACGCTTTATACCCAAATTCATTAAGGCTCCGAGAAAATCACGGTGGGTAAGAGTGTCGGCAAATTTCTTTGAAACAGGAGAAATCAGCAAACAGCAAACAGGGAAATCCCCATCTGTAATATTCTCGCCAAATCCTGCAACAACTCTTTCTGCTGAACAGTAACCGCCGTAGGTAGTGCAGGGCAAATACATTTCCTTTAAAACGCTTTGCTCCTCCATATTGAGAAAATCGCTGAACACCTTACAATTACACTCAAAGGCCCTGTCGTAAAGTTCATTAAATCTTTTTTCGTCCATAAATAAACTCCAAAAAAACCGCAGTAGTAAACTGCGGTTTTATAAATCATATTAAGCTTTAATCAGCCAAGCACTACGCCTCTTGATTCCTTCATATATTCGGCACTTGCAGGGAAATGGTTTGTGTAAACGATATCAAGTGAAGCACTCTTATTCTTAAGAACTGCAACATTTGCGTGCTTAACATCAATATGTACATCCATTTCGTAATCTGCAGTTGTAATTTCACCTGTCTTTGTGTCAATAGTAACAGTACCTGTACCGCCCTTATATGCAACTACAAAGTTTTCATCAATAGTACCCTCTGAGAAGGAAAGAACGCTGATAGATTCAACAACACCGCTGATATCACCGAGAGAGTTGAAGAAACGTCCCTGAGCATCCTTACCGGGCATAGAAAGAATTACCTCTTTAGGCTGAATGGTGATATTGATAGTGCCGTCGCCGTTATCAACAACATTTGCCATAGCAACATCATCAACAGTCAAGGAAGATGTGGTGCAATCGAATTCGCCGTTGTCGCCTCTTGTGTCAGTCTTAGGGTCTCTGTTTCCGCTTGGAGGAAGGCTGATAACATTACCGTTGAACAAGTTACCTACTATACCGGGAACAAGACCGTCAAGCATTGAGTTTGACTTGCCCTCAACAAGAAGGTTCTTAACCTCAAGCTTTTCATCACCAAGGAGCTTGTAAAATGTCTTTGGGTCACCGTTTTCGGTATAGCTTGTGGTAAGAGTCTTAGTATAGTTATAGCACTCTACATAATAATTTACAACATCCTCAACAGTTGCAAATTCTTTTCCGCCGTATGTACCTGCAACAAATTCATCAATAACAACTTCCTCACCTGTTGAGGCGTTATTTTCACCCTCTGTAGTCTCTACTATAACAGGATATTTATAAATAACAATAGCAGTTGCAATCAAACAAATAACAAGCACAACAGCAAGAAAGCTGTTAAATTTACTTAAACCTGATTTTCTTTTCATACAAAAATTCCCCTTCTGCACTTTATTACTCCTATATAATATACTAAAACTTTGACTTTTTCAATATATTTTTTATATATTTTATTTTTTCAGCGACATTATAATCTCTGTACCCTCTCCTAAAACGCTGTTAAGGGTTAGCTCTGCGTCGTGCTGCTGGGCAATATGCTTAACTATTGCAAGCCCGAGGCCTGTACCTCCCGTCGCCTTGCTTCTGCTTTTGTCAACTCTGAAAAACCGTTCAAAAATTCTGTCCTTATACTTGTCGGGTATACCTATTCCCGTGTCCTTAACCGTGAGCCTTGCACCGCTTTCCAAGGGCTCTACCGAAACGGTAACGCTTCCGTTTTCCTTATTATATCTTATAGCGTTGTCACAAAGATTATAAACAAGCTCCTCCAGAAGACTGCCGTTTCCCTTAACATAACAGCTTTCACCGTTAAGCGTAAGCGTTACATTTTTATTTTGGGCATTTATGGAAAGTGCCTCAACACATCTTTTGCATATTTCATAAATATCAACAGACTCAAAAGCAATTTTCTGCTCGTCATTTTCCTCAAGCTGTGAAAGCTGAATAATATCCTCGCTGAGACTTACAAGGCGAAGTGCCTGCTTTCTGATAACGCCTGCAAAGGGCTTAACATCCTCGGGCTTAGCCATTCCCGTTTCTATAAGCTCAGCATAACCGGCAATGGAAGTTAAAGGAGTTTTAAGCTCGTGAGAAACATTTGCGGTAAACTGCTTTTTCTGCCTGTCAAGTGCCTTCTGCCTGTTTTCCTGCTCCTTTAGGGCATCAATTAAAGGATTTAGCTCTTCATAGGTTTTTATCTTATCAAGATTTCCGAGATTATCGCCCAACTCTTCAATAGGCTTGACAATGCTTTTTGTTATTCCCACGCTGATAACAACCGACATACAGATAACAAATACCATAGAGATTATAACGTAAATGAGTATATCAGAAAAAAAGGAGCTGATGCTGTCAGCCCTTGCGGAAACTCTCAGCACATCACCGCTGTCAAGAAGCTTTGCATAATAATATGTATTTTCATTAAGTGTATTTGAATTTCTTACCGTGCTTGACTGACCGTTTTTCACCGCCTGTATAAATTCCTCACGGTCGGAATGGTTTTCCATTTTAGAGGCGTCCTCACTGCTGTCTGCAAGAACTGTTCCGTCATTTGCAATAAGCGTAATTCTTGTATCATCGTCAAGACTGTTATCTATAAAAGCATAGTCGCTGCTTTGCCTAAGCTCTGCTTCAACCACCGCTTCAACTGTATGCAAATTTTCTTTAACCTGACTTTCGCTGTAGGAATAAAATATTGCCACAACAACAACTGCTGTTATGGCAATTAACGATACACCGAAGGCAAGTATTTTTCCAAGGGTTTTTTTAGTCATTTAATCACCGACCTTGTAGCCAACATTTCTTATTGTTTTAATATGCTCGCCTGCACTGCCTAATTTTTTACGAAGGGACTGAATATGAACGTCAACCGTTCTGTTACCCTGCTCAAAATTATATCCCCAAACAATTTCCATAAGTCTGTCACGGGTAAGGACAATGCCCTTGTTTCTGATAAGATGCTTTAGAATTTCATACTCCTTGTAGGTCAAATCCACCTCATTCGAGTCCACAAGAACAGTATGCTTGTTTTCGTCAAGCTCGATATTTTTATATACGAGAACGGTTTTAACCTTCTTTGCCGTTCTGCGAAGAACAGCCTTCACCCTTGAAACAAGCTCCATAACGCCAAATGGCTTTGTAATATAATCGTCTGCTCCCGCATCAAGACCTTTTACTGCGTCAATCTCACTTGTCTTTGCCGTTACCATAATAACGGGAATGTCGCTATATTGAGCTGACCTTCTGATTTTGTTAAGTATGGCAAGACCGTCGTCCTCGGGAAGCATAATATCAAGGAGAATTAAATCAGGAATTTTTCTTTCAAGCTCCTTAAAAAATTCCTTTCCGTTGTCAAAGCCCTTGACCTCAAATTCGGAATTTTTAAGAGCATAAATCTCCAGCTCTCTTATTGATACATCATCTTCAATAATATATACAATAGGTTTTTCGCTCATAAAATATGCCTCTCTGTGATTCAAATTACAAATATGTTATTTCAATAAGCTTTCGTAGGGGCGTGCAGTGCACGCCCGCTTATATACGGGCGATTAATAATCGCCCCTACAGTTGTTTAATACAGTAAAAACCATATTTATTTAAGTGCGTACTTATTAAGATATATTTCAAACTGCTCCATAAAGGTCTTATTATTTGAATTTTTAACACCCTTAAGATATCTGTGTGTCTGATAACTTCCCTGCGAAAGCTCAATAATGCATACTGCCAGATTTGAACAATGGTCGGCAATTCTTTCAAAGGAATTAATTATATCAAAGAACAGCATACCGTTTTCAATAGTACATTCACCGCTGTCCATACGCTTTTCGTGCTTTTCACGAAGCTCTGCCTTTAGATTATCTATTACCTGCTCCAAGGGCTCAACGGTCATTGCGAGCTCGGCATTATCCTCAATAAATGCTTTGGTGGAATTTTCAATAATCTCCTGAACTGCCCTGCCCATAACCTCAAGCTCTCTGTTGGCGTCCTCGGAAAAATGAATTTTATCCTTGTGCATTTTGCGTTTTGTTTTCAGTATATTTACACCGTAGTCTCCGATACGCTCAAAGTTTCCTATAGCATGGGAATATTTGTTAAGTCTCATGGAATCGGCAACATTAAGATTCATTGAGCTGATTTTTACAAGATATGTTTCAAGCTCGTCCTCATAGGCGTCAAGCCTTTTCTCGTTTGTCTTTATCTTTTCGTCCTTAACCTTGCTGTAAATCTTTATGAAATCAAGGCTCATTGAAATATTTTCCTTGGCAAGAACAGCCATTTCGTCACATTTTTCCTTAACCTTATCAAGAGCATAGCCCGGAGAAATAAGGAATCTTTCCTCAACAAGAGCAGTCTGCTTTTCGCCTACAGGCTCGCCGTTTTCGTTTTTGTCGTCCTTGATTAAGATATACATAAGCTTTTCAAGCTGATTGCCGAAGGGGAACAGCACTACTGTTGCAAAAACATTGAAAACAGAGTGGATAACAGCTATTGAAGCAGGGCCGACCTTTTCGCTGAAGAAGGGCAGTCCGAATATGGCATTGCCTCCGTAGAAAATCACCATTGCCAATGCAACGCCTATAACATTAAATGTAAGATGTGCCCAAGCAGCTCTTTTGGCATTTTTGTTTGCACCTATTGAGGAAATAAGAACTGTGGTACAGGAGCCTATATTCTGACCTAAAATAATAGGAAACGCCGCCGAAACGGTAATTGCTCCCGTGCTTGAAAGTGCCTGTAAAATACCGACAGAAGCCGATGAGCTTTGCAGGGCGGTTGTAAGAAGCGCACCTGCAAGAATGCCGAGAATAGGATTGGAAAATTTAACGAGCAGATTTGTAAACTGCGGAATATCCTTAAGCCCTGACATAGAGTCGCTCATAGTTGTCATACCAATCATCAGTATGGCAAAGCCCACAAGAATATTTCCTATTGTGTGCTTTTTTTCGCTTTTGCAGAACATCACTAAAATTATTCCGATAAAAGCAAGAACGGGAGCGAAAGCCTCAGGCTTCAGCAGGTTAATAAAAACATTTGACCCCTCAATACCTGTAAGGGACAAAATCCAAGCAGTCGCCGTAGTACCGATATTTGCACCCATAATTATGCCGATAACCTGACGAAGCGCCATAATACCGCTGTTTACAAAGCCTACCGCCATAACGGTAACGGCACCTGATGACTGTATAACGGCTGTTACAACAAGTCCGAGAAGCACACCCTTAATACGATTGTTAGTCATTTTTTCAAGTATGCTTTCGAGCTTACCGCCGCTGATTTTTTCAAGGCTGTCGCCCATAACGTTCATACCGAACAGAAACATTGCCAGTCCGCCTATAAGCGTCAGAACATCAAATATAGTCATATATTATACTCCGTAAATTAAATTTGCGTTTTGTTTATGTTAAATTTCAATTAATGTATAATGCAAAAGACATTCTACAGTTATTCGGTTAAATTCAAGCGTGATTTATGTTAAGTTTATGTTAAATTATTCGCAGTATACAGGAGAGGTTATTGCAAGAGGCTTTTCGTCGCCGTCAACAGTCCCCCAAAGCTCCGCACGATACCAATGGCCTCGCAGAAGCTTTAGCCTTACATGTCGTTCGTCATAAACGGTTTCAAGCACCGTGTCATTGCCGTTTGTTACAATTTTTATCTTTTTGTATATTATGGATTCATCTCCCGCATCCTTCATACGAGAGTGTAAATCCGTGAAAAAGCTAAAGGTATAGGTGCCCTTTTTCAGTGTATCGCCGATATAAAAGGTTTCTCCGTACCTGTGGAGCTGAAAGAAAAATTTAGCGCCTGTTGAAGCAACTGTTCTTCCCATTCTGATTGCTCTGATTGCAGAAGCCTCGTCAATTCTGTCAAGGTCAAGATATGTACAGCCGTAGTGACCTCTGTCCTCCCGCCTGTGCCAGTCTCTGCCGTAGGTTGCGGCAATTCTGTAGCCTCTGTCAAGAAGAGACGTCCACATTTCAACAGCCCTTTCATTTTCACTTTTCAGTGATGAAAAATCATTATGCCATATTTCTATATAGTCAACAGAATTCCAGTCCCTAACATTAAATTCCCATCTGCCGCCTGTACAAACAGGTGAGCCAAGCTGATAAGGGTGTGCAATTCCAACCACACCGCCTGCTGCCTTAACTGCCTTTATCTTTTCATCTATATTATCGGGTACAGCGTCACGCCAGTCCACATAATCCTTTGCACCGAGAACAAGCATATGGCCGTAATATGTAGTCCACTCTATTCCCTTAACCGTCGGAATTATTGACTCGTCAAGCTCCTGCCAGCCTGAAAAAGTGTTATGGTCTGTCAGTGCAATAAGTGCAAGGTGGTCATTTTTAGCCTCCTGCTGAAGCTCATTAACCTGAAAGCCACCGTCGGAATGAACTGTGTGGCAATGTAATTCACAGGGAAGATAGCTCATTTTTCTTCGTCTCCTTCCACAGTAATCTGATAATCAACATCACAGCTTACGCTGTGTACATTTAATACAATATCCCATTCGCCTTGATGAATTTCCCCTTTCAGAAAACCGGGAGAAGCAAAATCCTTGCATATAATATGCTCCTGCTTATTTGCATGGCGGTGGGCGGCACCTCTGTAAGCACCGTTTTCATCGACGGAAAGGGTAACAAGATTTTTAACAGGCAGGTCGTCGGCAGGTCTTCCGATAATTTTTTCGCCGTATTTATCATAGCATTCCTTAACAAGTCTAATTGCCTTTTCTCTGTCCTCAAGTATTCTCGGGGAATAAGTGAACCTTATCACTAATTTATTTATTCCCTCAGGCACATCAAATCTATGGATAAGATTTGTTTTATTATTAGCCTCGGTTATCTTTCCTTTTGCCTCTAAGATAGTCAAAATATTTACCTCGATTCCGTAAAAATTAACAGAAAAATCTATATATAATAGATTATAAGGTATAATCTTATTATTTTCAATTGATATTATTCCACAAAAATGATATATTGTTTTTGGTGATTTGTTATGAAACTGAATTCTTGGATGAACGGGCTTGAGGACAGCAGAGAAATACTCCGCTTAAATATATGCGGAACCCATGATTGCGTAACTCAGTACGTACAATTTTCTCACATCTCAAAATGTCAGAATATGAATATTTACGAGCAGCTTTGCCTCGGTATCAGAGCACTCGATATACGTGTCCAAAGCAACGGCGACAGGCTTAAAATGGTACACGGCATTGCAAAAGCATTTAACACCCCCAATCATTTTTCACATCAAATGGATATGGCGGATGTGCTTAACCACTGCTACAGATTTTTAGATGAAAATAAAAGCGAAGCAATCATTTTTCAGTTTAAAAATGACAGCGGAAAGGAAAATGAAAAATGCTTTGACAATCTGTTTAACACCTATATTTCAAAAAATCCGAATAAATGGTTTCTTGAAAACAGAAGTCCTCTTTTAGCAGAAGCAAGAGGAAAAATAATTCTTATCAGACGCTGTAAAATGGCAAAAAGAAAAAATTACACCGATAAAAACACCGGCATAGATTTTTCTAAATGGGTTGAACAGGATAACCTCAGTCCTGAGCCATTAACTCTTAAAACAAGCGGAGAAAATGAAATGACCTTTATCATTCAGGATAGGTTCAAATATAAGCCCGAGCCAAGATGGAACGACTGTATAAAGCCGTTTTTAGATACTATGACCGCCTTTAACGGCACATACATAATCAATTATCTTTCCACAGCAGGCGGTATAAAGGGTCCGTACAACAACTCAAAATACATCAACCCAAGGTTTCTTGATTATCCCCTTGATAAAGAAAAGTATTACGGAACAATTTACACAGACTTTCCCACAGAAAAGCTTGTACGAAAAATAACAGAAACTAATTTTTAAAAATCTATAAATTCAAATATAAGTTTATTTCACACAAGTCAAAAGCTACGGAAACAAAAATGCTTCCGTAGCTTAACTATTATTTGTAAGAGGCAGCGTCCTCCACATCCCGCATATAAGCGGTCAGGCACAGAGACCTTCTCCAACGCAGCTTGTTAAATTCAGTCAATTTGACAACTCATAATCTGCCTAAATTATTTTGCTTTTTTATACCTTTATATACAAAAGCAAACATCACAACACTCATGGCAACACAGCAGAAATCGGCTGTTGCCTGTGCCCAAATAATGCCCTCAAGACCAACCGTCTTATTAAGTATAAACAAGAGAGGAATATAGATAAGTCCCTGTCTGCCAACTGAAAGAGTAAGTGCCTGAGCTCCCTTGCCCATTCCCTGAAAGGCAAAGTTCAATACAAACATTATGCCTATAACAGGACCGGGGCTCATTAATGCCGTCAGCATCTTAATGCCGAGGTCAATAACCTCTTTGTTGTTTATAAACATACCGATAACATTTTCTCTGAATACAAGATAGAAAAGCATCATTGCCGTGCCTACAATCATATTACAAAAAATACTAAAGCCGAGCACATTATTCATTCTCTTATAATTCTTTGCCCCGTAGCAATATCCGATAAGAGGCTGAACACCCTGTGCCAATCCGATTTGAAGCATAACCACAAGCATATTTGCTTTCATAGCTACGCCCATTGCGGCAACTGCGTTATCGCCGTATTTTACGAGAACAGTATTTACAATAATGTTGCTTATGCTCATAAGCAAATTGTTAAGGCTTGCAGGCAGTCCTACGCTGATAACACCCTTTGCAATTCCGTTTTTAACAGTAAACCTTTTGGGCGTTATACTGAGAATACTTTTTCCTCTCAAAAAATACACAAGAAAATATACCACGGAAAGAACATTACCGATAACGGTAGCTATTGCGGCACCTGCAACTCCCATATCAAATCCAAAGGGCAATGCTATTCCGAAAAGCTTATCACCGCTGTCAAGAATGAAAATCGGGTCAAGAATAATATTTGCTATCTGACCGATAACCATTCCGAACATAGAATCCTTTGCGGCACCTTCTCCCCTTATAAGATTTCCGACGGTTATTGCCGTAACAACAAACGGAGAGCCTATTGCTATCCATTTCAGATAGTCAGCCGCAAAGCCTATTGTATTATCACTGGCGCCTACAAGAAAAAGCAACGGTCTTTTAAACACAAGATAAATTAATCCCAAAAGAGCTCCGATAATAATTGATCCGTAAACACAAAAGCTGCTTATACTTTTCACTCTGTCGCTTCTGCCCTCGCCAAGAGAACGGCTTATAAAAGCACAGCCGCCTACGCCGAAAAGATTACCCAAAGCAATGAAAAGCAAAAATAACGGCATTGATACCGAAACGGCGGCAACCTGATTGCTGTCCCCTGTCTGACCGACAAAAAATGTATCCGCCAAATTATATACTACATTTATAAGCATACCCAGCATGCTTGGTACAGCCATAGTCATTACTGCCTTAGGTACCTTGTATTCTTCAAAAACTCTTTTGTTATCCCTCATAAGAAATAAGACTGTCTCCTTTCTTTGCTTTTTTCTAAAAGTCTAAAGTCTGTCTGAAATATTAATTAAATCCTCCATAGTAAGCTTTTCCGAGCGAATATTTTTATCAAGCGAAAGCTCCTCAAAAATTTCAGAAAGCCTGTCCTTAGATATTCCCATGGTATTTGAAATACAGTTAAGAGCAGTTTTTCTCCTTTGTGCAAAGGCACATTTTACTGTAGTAAAAAACCTTTTCTCATCCTTAACGGAATATTTCTGTTCTTTTCTGATTTTAAGCCTGATTACAACGCTGTCAACCTTAGGACTGGGGACAAAGGACTCCCTGTCCACGTCAAACAGGATTTCGCTTTCTGCATAATAATTTACTGCGGCGGTGACGGCACCTGCATCTCTTGTTCCCACCTGAGCGCAAAGCCTTTCCCCTGCTTCCTTCTGCACCATTACCACAATTTCATCAATGGGGAGCCTGCTTTCGAGGAGGGTCATAATAACAGGAGAGGTAATATAATAAGGCAGATTTGCACAAACCTTAACAGCCCTACAGCCTGCAAATTCCTTCTCAATAAGTTCCTTTAAATCAAGCTTCATAACGTCGCCGTTGATGATTTCAAGATTTTCAAATTCACCGAGAGTTTCATCAAGAACAGGCAAAAGCCTTTTGTCAAGCTCTACCGTTACAACCTTCCCTGCAACCCTGCAGAGCTCCTTGGTGAGAACTCCTATGCCGGGACCCACCTCAAGAACTCCCGTGCTGTCGTCTGCATTTAAGCTTTCAGCCATTGCGGGACAAATCTCCGGATTAATCAGAAAATTCTGTCCCAACGCCTTTGAAAAGGTAAAGCCGTGACGTGAAAGAATTTTCTTTATTGTATCAATATCATATAAGTTCATAAATATACCTTTACTTTATACCGATTAATAATTAAAAATATGTATCTGTTGCCGCATATTCTAACACATTAACAAACAGTTTACAATATAATTCTTGACATTTTATTATCTTGTGGTAAAATAATCATTAGCCGACTAATATTAGTCGGCTAAACTATAAAAAGGAGAGAATTTATGCATCCGGAAAA
Organism: Eubacterium sp.; assembly: GCA_051894075.1. Lineage (GTDB taxonomy): Bacteria > Bacillota > Clostridia > Oscillospirales > Acutalibacteraceae > Eubacterium_R. Next base: position 35,418 of record JBJFHZ010000060.1, on the reverse strand, counting down.
ACATTGCGGTCCACCTCCCGAGGGATTGATTGGCCCGAGAGTAACCTTTCTTTCAAAGCTTCTGCGCCGTACCTTTAATGAGGCACTGGCGGAGCAGGGACTGTTTTCAGGCCAGCAGGATATCGTTTTTTATCTTGTTGATAACGAAGGCGTTACATTAAGCCAGTTGGCAAAAAAGCTGGGCGTTTCCGCCGCAACGGCAAGCGTTTCCGTAAAAAGAATGGAAAAATCAGGCTTTATTACTAAAAAGCCCGATAAAAACGATTCACGTATTATACGGCTTTACCCAACTGAGAAGGCAAGGGTGGCACCCGAAAATGTCAGAAGTCATATGGATTCTCTTGAAGCGGTTTTAAGCGACGGTATGACGCAGGAGGAGGCTATGCTCCTCTCCTCTCTGCTTGAAAAAGCAATACAAAATATGCTAAAACGAGGTGAAGATTAATGATAAAGAAATTAGCAAAATATATGAAGGGCCTTTGGTTTCTTTCACTTTTAAGTGCACTTGGTATGATTACCGAGGCTATCTGCGAGCTTGCCATGCCATCTCTTGCAAACAGCATTTATGAGAGAGTAAGCACAGCTTCATCGCCTGCAGACGCCAAGGATTTTGTTGTTAAAATGGGCATAGGTATGCTTGTTTTGGCTGTAGTAGGTCTTTGCGGAGGACTTACCACAATGAAATCCTCTGCCGTAGTAAGTCAGCGTTTTGCATTTAGATTAAGACGTGACGTATATAACAAAATCAGCAGATTTTCTTTTAAAAACATTGACCGATTTTCAACGGCTTCTCTTACAACAAGAATGACAAACGATATCACAATGCTTCAAAATGTTGTAATGATGTCCCTGCGTATTCTTGTAAGAGGTCCGGCGCTTCTCATCGTATCGGCTGTTTTCGCTTTTAAAATCAATGCAAAAATGTCAACAATCCTGCTCGTAATGCTGCCCGTGATTGTTGTAATTGTTGTTCTTGTTTTGAAATTCGGCTTTCCTATGTTTCAGAAAATGCAGAAAAAGGTTGATAACGTCAACAGAGTTGTTCAGGAAAACCTTATCGGCATAAGAGTTGTAAAGGCATTTGTCCGTGAGGACCACGAAAAAGAAAAATTCCGCAAGGTTTCAGACGAGCTTGCAGAACAGGGCGCAAAGGCCTCCGGACTTATCGTAACCGTTATGCCCATTATGATGCTTTTATTTAACGTAGTAATAGTTTTCGTTTATTACAAGGGCTCCATAGATGCCGCAAATTTCAGCGAAACAGGTATGCAGGTAGGTCAAATTTCCGTATTTGCCTCATATATCACACAAATTCTTATGAACCTTATGATGATTTCAATGATGCTTCTTCAGCTTGCAAGAGGTAAAGCCTGCGGCGACAGAGTTGTTGAAATTCTCGACACGGATATCGACATTGTAAATCCCGAAAATCCCTATATCCCGTCTGCAGAAAATTCAAAGGGCAAGGTTGAATTTAAGAACGTATCCTTCAAATATGACGTTGATTCTCACGGAGATAATATACTGGACAATATATCCTTTACGGCAAATCCCGGTGAAATAATCGGTATCGTAGGAGGAACAGGCTGTGGTAAATCAAGCCTTGTAAATCTTATTCCACGACTTTATGATGCAACTGAGGGACAGGTGCTTATAGACAATGTGGATGTAAAGGATTACGATTTGACCTCCCTTAGAGATATGATAGGCGTTGTTCTTCAGAAAAACGTACTTTTCAGCGGAACTATCGAAGAAAATCTACGCTGGGGCAAAAAGGATGCAACCGAGGAGGAAATCGTAAACGCCTGCAGAGCCGCTCAGGCAGACGAATTTATAAGACAACAGCCCGACGGCTATCAGACATATCTTGCACAGGGCGGACTTAACCTTTCAGGCGGTCAAAAGCAGAGGCTTTGTATTGCAAGAGCAATGATAAAGCATCCTAAAATTCTTATTCTTGACGATTCAACAAGTGCAGTTGATACTGCAACGGAATCAAAAATCAGAGAAAGCTTCTATAATGAGCTATCCGATACTACGGTATTTATCATTGCACAGAGAATTTCCTCCGTTAAGGACGCAGACAAAATACTTGTTGTTGACGACGGAGAAATAAAAGGCATCGGAACACACGATGAGCTTATAGAAAACAATGAAATTTACCGTGAAATTTATACAACACAGCAGAAAGGAGTGAGTGAGTAATGCCACCAATGGGACCTCCGGGTAAGCACAACGATTTTAAAAAGCCAAAAAATGCTAAAATGACCTTCGGCAGAATACTGAAATATATGGGAAAGAACAAGCTTTTTCTTATAGTTGTATTTCTTATGCTTATTTTAAGTACCGCATGCTCCATAGGAGCCTCTTACTGCTTAAAGCCCATACTCAATGATGTTGCCGACTCCATAAAAGCCAACAATTTCTTTGATACGGGAATAAAGATTTTGATTAAAAATCTTGCAACACTCTTTCTTCTGTATGTAGGCTCTGCTCTTTTCACCTTTATTCAAAGCAGAATTATGGTAAAAATCGCATATAAAACAACAAATCTTATCAGAAAGGATTTGTTTGACCATATGCAAACCTTACCCTTAAGATATTTTGACTCAAAAACACACGGTGAAATTATGAGCCGTTTCACAAACGATGTTGACAATATTCAAATGATGCTTGAGCAGTCAATGGTACAGCTTGTTTCATCAGCATTTACCTTTGTTGGAATTGTTGCAATGATGATTATTTTGAGCCCTACCCTTTTCGGAATTGCCTGCATATTCCTTGCCGTTATGCTTATAGCTGTTACGCAGATAGGAAAGCAGTCAAGAAAATATTTCAGAGAGCAGCAGAAAAATCTGGGTATTATGAACGGAAATATTGAAGAGTCAATAGAGGGCATGAAGGTAATCAAGGTGTTCAACCACGAGGAGCAGGCTATTGAGAATTTCGGAAAAACAAATGAAAATTTCAGAAAAGCCGCAACAAGTGCAAACTTTTTCTCAGGTATTATGGGCCCCTGCTCAACAGGTATAAATAATGCAAGCTATGCCTCAATAGCCCTTACAGGCGGTATTCTTGCCCTGACCGGAACGCTTGACATCGGTACATTTTTCACCTTCCTCAGCTATTCAAAGCAGTTTACCCAGCCGATAAACCAGATTGCAAATCAGATGAATACAGTCTTTTCAGCCCTTGCAGGTGCAGAACGTGTATTTGAGATTATGGATATGGAAAGCGAGGTTGACAAAGGAACCGTTACTCTTTCCGAAGAACATACAGAAAACGGCAAAAAATGGTTCTGGGTTGACGGAGAAAAGAGGATACCTGTTGAAGGAAATGTGGTTTTCAGCAATGTAAACTTCAGCTATGTTCCCGAAAAGCAGGTGCTTAAAAATATAAATCTTTACGCAAACTCAGGACAGAAGATAGCCTTTGTAGGCTCAACAGGTGCAGGAAAGACTACCATAACAAACCTAATTAACCGCTTTTATGATATTCAGGAGGGTACTATCACCTATGACTCAATAGATATCAAGCGCATTAAGAAGGATGATTTACGAAAAAGTCTTGCAATGGTTTTGCAGGATACCCATATGTTCACGGGAACCATTATGGATAATATACGCTACGGCAGACTTGATGCCACCGACGAGGAATGTATCGCCGCCGCAAAGCTTGCCTCAGCTCATTCCTTCATAAGACGTCTGCCCGACGGCTATAACACCGTTATCACAGGTGACGGCGGTAATCTTTCACAGGGACAGCGACAGCTTCTTGCCATTGCCCGAGCCGCAGTTGCAGACCCTCCTGTTATGATACTTGACGAGGCTACCTCCTCAATCGATACAAGAACGGAGCTCCATATTGAACACGGTATGGATAGGCTTATGGTTGGCAGAACGGTATTCGTTATCGCTCACAGACTGTCAACCGTTAGAAATTCAAACGCAATAATGGTGCTTGAAAACGGCGAAATCATTGAACGTGGAGACCACGATGACCTAATTGCACAAAAGGGCAGATATTATGAGCTTTGCACAGGAAAAGCTAAACTAAGTTAATCCGAATTTGATAGTAAATTTTTTCATAAAAATATGCATATATCGTGAATTTTTTTCAATTTAAAGTGAATTTGCACAATTTGTTGCGTGGTTATTCAATCTTGGAAAAACTCAAAATCGTTTCTTTTAAAAAAATACTTTACTTTTACGGTGCATAGTGATATAATCATTATAAATTATTAGATTTTATTATTAACGACTGAGGTGTTTATTGATGAAAAAATTACTTTCAATTATTCTTTCTGCAATCATGGCAGTTTCAATGTGCACAGCTTTTGCACTTCCTGTTCTTGCAGCCGATACTGTAAAAAGTCCTACAGCTGCTACTATTCAGGACGATAAGGCTATTGTTACCGTAAACGGTGAAAACAAGCAGGGCGTTGTGTACGGTCCAAGCGATACTAATTCAAATGAAGTTACATTCAGATATGACGGCGAAGGCACACTTACAGGCTGGGAAAATAACCTTACTACTCTCGGTCTTGTTGAAGGTACTGACTTTAAGCTTGTTATTAATGAAGACGGCAGCCTTACTATTACTTTCATTTCACAGAACGCTATTGCACAGTGGAATGACGGTAAGGTTTGGGTAAACGCTCTTGTTGATTTCGATGAGGAAACAACAGAGGAGCCGAAAGAAACAACTAAGAAAAATCCTTCATCTAAATCTCCAAGCACAGGTGCTTCAACAGCCGTTATCGCAGGCAGCATCGCAGCAGCAGGCGCAGGTATTGCCGTTCTTGCAGCTTCTAAAAAAAGAGACGCTGAATAATTTAATGTAAGGAAAGGCCTGTTTGCCTATGGTGAACAGGCCATTTTTAATATATAGTAAATTTGGTGATTTATTTTGGAAGATAACAACAGTAAAAACAGCGAAAGCAAAGAAAAAGACAATAAAAAGAAAATACTTGTTTTTATACTGATTTTTATTCTGATTTTTGGCATTGCCGCAGCTGTAATAACAATTTGTAATAAAAATAATTCCACCCCACCCGATGATAATTCGACAACCGTATCTCAAACTACTGTTCAGGAAAGCAGGGTTGAAAATCCTATTGATTTTGACTCGTTGAAAGAAGGCAACGACGAAATTTACGCTTGGATTAAGATTGATGATACTAAGGTTGATTATCCTATAGTTCAAAGCAAAACCGATGACTCCTTCTATCTTCGCCACAAGGCAGAGGACAAGTCCTGGTCGGCAAGCGGAGCTATTTATACAGAGCTTGCAAATTCAAAGAGCTTCGGGGATTATGTTACCGTAATTTACGGCCATAACGGATACAGCGATACAATGTTTACCACTCTTCATTATTTTGAAAAGGAAGATTTTTTTAACAGCCATCCCTATTTCTATATTTATACCCCATCAAAAAGGCTGACATATCAGGTTGTTTCCGCCTTTAAATATGACGACCGTCATATTTTAAACTCATTTGATTTTACACAGGAAAAGGTTCTTAACGAATTTAGAGAGATGGTGCAAAATCCCGATTCATCGCTGAAAAACGTCAGAACCGACCTTGATACCGATATTGACAACAAAAGCAGAATTGTTGTCCTTTCCACCTGTATTACAAACCAAAAAAGCAGTAGATATTTAGTTTGCGGAGTATTAGTAAAAAATGAAAAAACCGATTGACCCAAATTTAGACAATTTAATTGATGACAGCATATTAGACTTAGATGGCGACAGCAACATTGAAAAACCGACAACCTCGGCTTCAAGCAACGGCATAAAGTTTTCTGCTGAAAGCTTAAAAAATTTCAACCCTGTGTCATCAGCAAATGCAGACAATACACAAATGAAAATTCAAACCGTTGATAAGGGCCAAACACATCATCACCATTCAAGCTCGTCGGGAAATCACAGCTCATCTCACAGCTCATCTCACAGCTCAGGCTCATCGCATCACAGCAGCTCGTCAAGCAGTCATTCGTCCCGTTCATCAAAGCAGAAAAAGGAAAGCAAGCTTTCAACAGCGGCAAGGATTGCTATAGCAGTCTTGATAATTTTTCTCATTTTGATTTTTGCGGTGGTGCTTGCAGTTGTTTACCTTGAAAGCCACGGCAAAAACGATATTCAAAATGTTTCCGAGCAGTCAAGCTATCAAGAGGTAATAGAATATAACGGTGAAAAATACGTTTATAACGAGGATGTTATTTCCATTGCATTTATCGGAGTTGATAAACGTGATTTAGGTCTTGACGACGGAGCAATAGGTACGGCAGGTCAGGCAGACGCCGACATTGTTCTGACAATCAACACAAAAACAGGCAGAGCAAAGGCAATTGCCGTACCGAGAGATACAATGGTTGATGTTGACCTATATTCCGAAAGCGGCATTTTCCTAAGAAGTGAAAATATGCAGCTTTGTTTGAGCTTTGCATACGGTAACGGAACTAATACCTCTGCCGAGAATGTTACAACCTCACTGAGCAGAATTTTGTATGACGTTCCCATAAACAAATATTTTGCCCTTGACCTTAACGGCATATCACCGATTAACGACGCTATCGGCGGTGTAACAGTTACGTCTCTTTATGATTTTGACAATCTCGGAATAAAAAAGGGTGATTCGGTGCATCTTGAAGGTGATTTGACTGAGGCGTACGTCAGAACAAGAGATATGGACACGGTTGATGCCTCTCTTAACAGAACAGCACGTCAGGTTCAGTATATAAAAGCCTTTGCGGCTCAGCTTTTGCCTGCTGTTACAAAGGATTTCAGTATAATCAGCAAGCTTTACAATACTGCTTCCGATTACAGCACAACAGACATATCTCTGTCAAACGCAACATATCTTGCTTCTCTCCTGCTTTCAAAGGGCATTACGGATTTTGAAACAGTTACCCTCGAGGGCGAAATGAAGGAAAGCAATAATATAGATTACGCTGACTTTGTTTATGCGGAATTTTATCCCGATAAGGATAAGCTTATGGAGGTTGTCCTTGACACCTTCTACACAAAACAGGAAAAATAATTGTAAGGAGTAAATATTATGGATAACGAAACTAAAAGAATGCTTTCTTCTTATGCCACAAAAATCAGAATGGGCATAATTGAAAGCACCTACGGCGCAAAAGCAGGTCACCCCGGCGGAAGCCTTTCCTCTGCGGATTTGTTTGCGTATCTTTATTTCAAGGAAATGAAGATTGACCCGAAAAATCCTAAATGGGAGGACAGGGACAGATTTGTTCTTTCAAAGGGACATTGTGCACCGGGACTTTACAGTGCGCTTGCTTATAAGGGCTACTTTCCTGTAGAGGATTTGCCCACCCTCAGACATATTGATTCATACCTTCAGGGACACCCGAATATGAATACTGTTCCCGGTATTGATATGTCAACAGGCTCACTCGGTCAGGGCATCAGTGCAGCAGTAGGAATGGCAAAGGGTGCAAAATATATCGGTAAAAACGATATTAATGTTTATACCCTTTTAGGCGACGGTGAAATCGAAGAAGGTCAGGTTTGGGAGGCAATGATGTTTGCAGCTCATTATAGCCTTGATAATCTCTGCGTATTTATCGACTGGAACGGACTTCAGATTGACGGTGCTTGTAAGGATGTAATGAGCGCTGAGCCTATCGACGAAAAGCTTAAGGCATTCGGCTTTGATGTCATCACAATTGACGGCAACGATTTTGACGACCTTGAAAAAGCATTTGATGCTTTCCATAAAACAACAGGCAAGCCCTTTGCTGTTATAATGAAAACCGTTAAGGGCAAGGGCGTTTCATATATGGAAAATCAGGTTGACTGGCACGGCAAAGCTCCCAACGAAGAGCAGTACAATATTGCTATGGCTGAGCTTAGAGCAAAGCTTGCAGAGATTGAGGAGGCGTAATTATGGCAGAGATTAAGAAAATTGCAACACGTGAAAGCTACGGTAACGCATTAAAGGAGCTTGCAGCAGAGGGTGCAGACAACCTTGTTGTCCTTGACGCCGACCTTTCCGCCGCAACAAAGACAGGAATTTTCAAAAAGGAATATCCGGACCGCCATATCAACTGCGGTATCGCAGAGGCTAATATGATTTGCGTTGCAGCAGGTATGAGCACAATGGGACTTGTTCCGTTTGCATCAAGCTTTGCTATGTTTGCCGCAGGCAGAGCATTTGAGCAGGTTAGAAATACTATAGGATATCCTCATCTCAATGTTAAAATCGGTGCAACCCACGCAGGTATTTCTGTGGGCGAGGACGGTGCTTCTCACCAGTGCTGTGAGGATTTTGCTCTTATGAGAGCTATTCCCGGCATGGTTGTTATCTGCCCTGCTGACGACGTAGAGGCTAAGCAGGCAGTTAAAGCCGCTTACAAATACAATGGTCCTGTTTATCTCAGATTCGGCAGACTTGCAGTTCCGGTATTCCACAATGACGATTACCGCTTTGAAATCGGCAAGGGCGAGGTTATTGCCGAGGGTACTGACGTAACAATCATCGCAAACGGTCTTATGGTTGCAGAGGCTATCGAGGCAGGTAAGGCACTTGCTGAAAAGGGCATCAGTGCCGAGGTTATAAATATGGCAACAATTAAGCCGCTTGACGAGGAGCTTGTTATTGCCTCTGCTAAAAAAACAGGCAAGGTTGTTACCGTTGAGGAGCACAGCATTATCGGCGGTCTCGGTGAAGCAGTTTGCTCACTCCTTTCCGAAAAATGCCCTACTCCCGTTAAGAGAATCGGCGTAAATGACGAGTTCGGCCACAGCGGTCCTGCCGTTGACCTTCTTAAGCAGTTCGGTCTTTCAGCAGAAAACATCGCAAAGGTTACCGAAGAATTCGTAAAATAATAACGAACATTAATCAAGCCGAAGGGATGTTAATACTTCTTCGGCTTGATTTTTTATAGCTTAAAAATAAATTATTATTTGTAATACAGGAAAAGCCGTGAAAGCGATTTATGCTTTCACGGCTTTATTAATGAGCATTATGCTATTGTAATTCTTCCGCTTGTTACGTAGGTTTGATAGGTGTTAAGACCTGATTTTTCATTTACTGCGCTCTTTGTGCCCTTAAGCGTCATATATCCCTGATTCATTGTCAGACCTTTTTTACCCTCAAGCTGAATAGCGTCTCCCCCGCTTGTGATTAAAACGGTTGTATCTGTGTCGCCTAATGCAGTATCGATTTTCTCAAATACCATATTTTTGCATCTAATACCGTCATCGGTTGAATTAATACTTACGTTTGCATTTGCACCGAAGGAGATGTTTGCATAATCTGTATCAATTACAACTCCTGCATCGTTCTTTGTTTCAATCTTTGTATCAATACCTCTGTTTGTTGATGACTTGATATCCATTGTAAGATTTCTGATATAAAGCTTTGCTCTTACGTCAATGGCAGTTGAAACGGTGTCCATATTCAAAGTTCCGTGGCCCTTAAATTCAAGCTTTGTCGAGCACTCTATGGCGTTACCGCCGGCGGCAGTTACTTTAAAAGTATTTACCGTACCGTCCTTAGCGGAAATAGATACAGTGGGAACTATCTTTTCAGTAATCGGAGTTCCGTCAGAAGCATATGTCGGGTTTCCGTTTGCATCTAAAACAGGCTCGGTTTCGGTACACTTATCATTAATTCTTATACAGTCGTCAATAACTGACGCAGTTTCGTTTGAAATTGTAAGACCGCAAAGCTTAACCTCTGCATCATCAAAGGCGTCAACAGATATTGTTATATCCTTTGCCGTGCCCGAAATTTCAAAATTATCAATATACTTTGTGGCTGTAAGAGTGATTTTATGTCCCGATGGTGAAAGCTCCGCAATGCCTGCGTACGGAGCAAGACTGTCGGCTGTTACATCTGTAATATCAAGACAAAATGTGTCAGTCTCGATTTCCTCGTTGCACAATGAACATGTGCAATAAAGATGTGTTGCTTCCGTTCCGTCGGCCTCGGCAATTTTCTTTACAACATAATTAGTTGAAAGAGTGTGACTTCCTCTTTCATCTGTAGGAGTTATGATGGTTTTACCGCAGTTTTTACAGGCTTTGACAATTCTTCCTGTTTCTGTGCAGTTTGCAGGTGCCTCTGCTGTTGTTATGTAAACGTGCTCGCCTGTGGCAGGCATTACCTCATAATGCTTATCTCCGCAGATTGAGCAGACTGTATATTTTGTTCCTGCTTCACCGCAGGTAGGACTTTTTTCAACTGTGTAGCTGCCGTAGCTATGGGATGCTACCATAGGAAGCTCCCGATACTGAACATCACCGCAGATTGAACAAACAGATGTTTGTATTCCTTTAGCAATACAGGTAGACGGTGACACAGTTTCCCATTCTGAATAGCTATGAGATAACGCCGTAACGGAGACTACAGAGGAATAGGGACCGTAAACCTTTTTACCCTTAACGGTTCTGTAGGCTCTAACCTTGTAATAGCCTGTGTTTCCTGCACCGATTGAATGGGTATATGAGGTTGACTTAATTACAGCAACCGACTTATATTTTCCCGATTTAGCGGAGCAGTAGCTTATATCATAGCCGCTTGCACCGCTAACCTTTTTGAAGGTGATTTTAACATCCGAGCAAACAGTTGAAGCTGCCTTTATACCGCTGACCTTTGCAGGAGTGCATTTAATTTTTACTGCCTTGGATGTCTTTTTTGTATTGCCTTTAACAGCTGTAACCTTGTAGTAATAGGTCTTACCGCAGGTAGCCTTTGTGTCTGTATACGTATTTTTCGTAACAGTTTTTATGGCTTTGTAGCCGGAGCTTTTCTTTGTAGAACGCAAAACAGTATATTTTTTTGCACCCTTAATCTTTTTCCATGTAAGCTTAACCGACTTGTAGGAAGCATTTGATGCCTTTACCGAAGGTGCAGAAAGGCTTGCGGCATAAGCCACAATACTGCTTTGAGTAAAAGCAAGTTCAAATACCGTTACTGCCGAAAAAGCCATAATCACAGACAAAATAATTGAAAAATATCTTTTCTTCATCATAAATTAACCCCCTATTGCCCCTAACTTAATAGACACATTTTACCATAAGAGTTTTAAAAAATCAATTAACTTTATAAATAGTTAATAAAGCAAAATATATTTTACCAGTCAAATTTAGTAAGCCTTCCCTTTTGAGAAAGAGCAGGGTACCCCCATTGCCTTAAAACCTCATATGTTCCTACGCACACTGCATTTGAAAGGTTAAGGCTTCTGATAATACCTCTCATAGGCAGTCTGACGCAGGTGTCGTGATTTGCCTTTAATAGCTCCTCGGGCAGTCCTTTTGTTTCCTTGCCGAAAACAAGAAAGGCATTGTTTTCATATGTCATATCCGAGTGGGCGATTTCCGCCTTTGTGGAAAAATAATAAAATTTACCGCCCTTATTCTTTTCGAAAAATTCCTCTGTGCTGTCATAGTATGTAATATCAAGCTTGTCCCAATAATCAAGACCTGCCCTTTTAACCTGCTTAGCTGTTATCTGAAAGCCCATAGGCCCTACAAGATGAAGCCTTGCTCCCGTGGCGGCACAGGTTCGGGCAATGTTGCCTGTATTCTGCGGAATTTCAGGCTCAATTAAAGCAATATTAAGCGAGTATTCCATCAATATATACCTCTTTTATGTTAAGCTCTTCATCAAGGAAAACCAAATCCGCCGCCTTGCCAACCTGAATTGAGCCGATATTTTTATCTTCTCCGATTGCCTTTGCAGGATTTATGGTACAGCTTTTAAGTGCCGTTTTGAAATCTATACCGAAGCTGATAAGATTTTTAAATTCTTGATGGAGATTTGAAATTGAAGCGGCAATGGTTCCGTCCTCGAGGACTGCATATTTTCCGTCCTTCTTAACAAAAACCTGCTGACCGCCAAGCTCAAATTCTCCTTCGCCTAAGCCTGCACCTCTCATAGAATCGCTGATAACAACTGCTCTGTCCTCACCTAAAATATCAAAGGCGTTTCGCAAAACAGTAGGGCAGATGTGACCTCCGTCACATATTATTTCGCACATAACTCTTTCATCGTCAAGTGCCTCTCCCACAATTCCTGCCTCTCTGTGAGACATAGGCGTCATTGCGTTAAACAGGTGAGTTACATGTTTTGCACCAAGGTCAAATGCCTTTTTACATTCTTGGGCATTTGCACAGGAATGTCCTACGGAAACAGTACACTTTTTGCTGACGGCAGAGATAAATTTTTCACTGTCAAAGGCTTCGGGTGCTATGGTAATAAGCTTGATTTTTCCACCGCTTTCACGGTAAAGCTCATCAAACTCCTCAATAGTTCCTGCTCTTACATAATCGGGATTTTGAGCGCCCTTTTTAGCCATTGCGATAAAGGGACCTTCAAGATTTATGCCTGCGATTTTAGTCTTTGGTGATTTATAATCTCTTATTGCTTTTACAATTTCAATAAGCGTTTCTCTGCCTAAGGTCATAGAGGTAGGGCAGAAGGAGGTAACACCGTGGCGGCAAAGCTCCCTTGTCATTTTGTCAAGACTTTCGGTGCTTGCATCTGATGCGTCACCGCCGCCGCAGCCGTGAATATGAACGTCGATAAAGCCGGGTATGAGGATAAGACCGCTCATATCCCTGCCCTCGCCGAGAAAGCCTATTTCCTTGATTTTTCCGTTTTGAATTTCAATGTCGCCGAATTCCTTTTCAAAATTTTCATTGAAAAAAGTACAGTTTTTAAAAATCATTATTCATTTTCCTTTGCAATTCTGAATGCAAGCTCTTCAAGCTGTTCGTATTTTTCAAGCTGACCGATTTCACGTCTGAAGGCGGCACTTCCCCATAAGCCCTTGGTGTAATAGCCTGCATGGTGACGTGCCTCTCTCATTGCGGTGTATTCGCCCTTGTAATCAATCAGCGTTTTTATATGGCGGAGCATAACCACCATTTTTTCGGATACGCTTACAGGAGGCAAAACTCTGCACTCGTTTAAATATGCGTTTATTCTGCGGAAAAGCCACGGATTTCCCAAGGCTCCTCTGCCTATCATCAGGGCGTCGCAGTTGGTTTTTTCAAGCATTATTGCCGCAGACTGTTCGTCAATTATATCTCCGTTTCCGATAACAGGAATATCCACAGCCTGTTTTACCCGTGCGATAATCTCGTAGTCCACCTTGCCTGAATACATCTGTGTTCTTGTTCTACCGTGAATTGCTATTGCCGAGGCTCCGTTTTTTTCTGCAATTTGAGCAAGCTCTACCGCATTGATATTATCCTCATCCCAGCCCTTTCTGATTTTTACCGTAACGGGAATATCAACTGCAGATGAAACCGCTTTAACAATTTCGCCTGCAAGTGTAGGATTTTTCATTAAGCTTGCACCGCCACCGTTCATTGCAACCTTTGGAGCAGGACAGCCCATATTTATGTCGATTATATTTGGGTGGTATTCAAGGCATTTAACAGCCGCCTGTGCCATTATTTCAGGGTCATCACCGAAAATCTGCGCTCCTGCAGGTCCTTCCTTATCTCCGAGGGTTAAAAGCTCTGCACTTTTTTTATCCCCCATTGTAAGACCCTTTGAGGATACCATTTCAGTAACGGTGTATCCTGCGCCGTAATTTACGCAAAGCTCACGAAATGCTCTGTCGGCAACCCCTGCCATAGGCGCTAAAAATACAATGTTTTCAAATTTCACATTTCCTATATTCATAGCTATATTTTATCATATTTTAGATATAAACGCAATAACAGTAGATTTGTTTATTAAAAAAGAAAATTAGTATTTGGTAGGCTGAGCCTGCCAAATACTAATCTATATTATCCTGTTTTTCAGCGGTTGTCCGTTTGAATATCTATTAATATTTTCATAAATATTTTCATAAATCTTCTTAACGGTGAGATTCGTAATTCCTGCAATATGAGGCGTTAAAATCAGTTTATCCTTGATTCTGTCATCAAGGAGGATATTGTCAGCCGTTACAGGCTCAGGTGAAATTACGTCAAGCCCTGCACCTGCAATTTTGCCCTCTAAAAGTGCATTAAACAGAGCCTCATTATCCACCAAGTCCCCTCTTGATGTGTTAATCAAATAGGCGTCTCTTTTCATTTTTGACAAAAAGTGCGAGTTAACCATTTCTCTTGTATCATCGGTAACAGCAGTATGGAGAGATACAAAATCCGACTGTTCAAGTAAGCTATCCATATCGCAATATGTAACATTATATTCCTTTTCAAGCTCAGGATATCTTGTTCTGTTGGTATAAATAACCCTTGCACCAAGGGCATTGGCGAATTTTGCGGTAGCCTTTGCAATGTCGCCGAAGCCCACTAAACCGACGGTGCATTGACTAAGCTCTTTAATAACACCGAAGGAGGCTTTCTTAACCTCAATCTGCCTGCCCTCATAAACGCTTTGATGACCTGTTATGATTGACTTAAGGCAGGCTAGCATAAGAAGAATTGCATCCTCTGCAACGGCGGTATCGTTTACACCCTTGTTGTTGCAGAGAATTATTCCCCTTTTCTTTACATATTCAAGGTTAATGCCCTGATAGCCGACTCCCTCGGATAATATCAGCTTAAGCTTTGGCATAGCGTCAACGATTTCCTTGCCGACTGTTGCCATAGCGTCTGACATCAATATTTCGGTATCAGGTGCCTCTTTCAGCATTTTTTTCGTTTCGTTCAGATTATAAATTCTGACATTATGCTCCTTAATCTGAGGAATACAGCCGAAAAGGGCTTCTTCAGTTGTTACGTTTGAATAAAAGGTAATGTTCATCAGTCTTTATTCTTCGCCTTTCTTTTCTTTACAAATACGATTATACCTGCAAGTGCTCCTGCAATCACAACAACGCCTGCAATTATACACGGTACGCCGATTTTAATAATATCCGGAGTGTAACCGGTGGGCTCTGCCATAGTTGAAATATTATCCGGCAGGGTATATAACGATACACCATCGTTACTGCCGTATGCAATACGTAAAACCGTTACATCATATTTGCCCATATCAACGCTTACGCTGTTACCTGCCGTAAGCTCATTTTCAACAGGATATGTTGTCAGCTTGCCGATTTCGTTGCAGGCTGATTTGTATTTTCCGCTGATTGACTGTGATGATATTCTGCTGATATTATCAAAGCCCGAAAGATTAACGCTTACGGACTGCTTTTTACCCGTAGTATTTACAAGCTTGACATAAAGAGTCTCTGTCTCTTTATCCATTGTAACAGATTCGTAAATTCCGTTTTGAATCGTCTCACCGTTTTCAAAGGCAGATTTCAGATATGTTGAGCCGTAGTTGTTTGAATAAAGCATTTGCACATAGTAGCTTGGAGTAAGAACAACCTCCTGTGAGTCAAACCAAATAAGATTTACATTCCAGCATTGAGCATTTACCTTTGCAAAGGTAGGAGCATATGATGCCATTTCGACAACGTCACCGTTTCGTTCAACACCTGTTAGATAGCTTGCCTCCTCAATCGCCGCATGCATATTTGACTTTGTTTGAATAGTACCTACTCCTTTAGCGGTAGCGGCATATTCTCCGATAAATACATGGGCGCCGTCTCTGTCAAAGCTATCGTATCTGTCGTTATGGTCAAAGAGATAGCCGTCTCCTGTATAGTAATGCTCATCAACAATTGTATCGCTGTAATCTGAATTTATCCACTGCCAGTTTTCCTCGTAGGCGTCACCCTCAAGCCAAGTACCGCTGGAGGAAATAACCGTAATTTCCGGATAAGCCTTTTTAACCTCCTTATATAAGGCTTTGAAATTTCTTTCGTAAATTTCTCCCCAGTTTTCGTTCCCCAGACCTATGTATTTAAGATTAAACGGCTCCTCACTGCCGTTTGCAGCTCTTAATGCACCCCAATATGTAGTTTCAGCGTCGCCGTTTGCATATTCAATCAAGTCAAGAATATCCTGAACATATGCATCCCATTCGGCAGTATCGGGCCTTAAGGCAATAGTGTCAAGATACGCTTCAAAGTCATCACGGGAATTTATATTAAGTCCGTCAATATAATCAGTGAAGCCTTTTCGTTCATCAGTATTATTTTCGGGAATATTTCTTGTTTCAGTCAGATATGTTTCCCATTCCTCCTCTGTCATTTCAGACTTTTGAAGAGCAATAACATGGTCGTCGTATGCGGCTCTGCCCTGACAGGTCAAACCTACATTGAGAATAGGAAGTGCCTCTGCATTCAAATCCTTACATAGCTGGAAAAACTCATGATATCCCATAGCCATAGTGTTTATGTAATCTCTGCCCACGTCATCTCTCCAAAGGTTATAAAACTGCACTCTTTCCTCAAGAGGACCTATCGTTTCCTTCCAGTCATAGAGATTTTCAAGGCTGTCACCCTCAGCAAGACAACCTCCGGGAAAGCGAATAAATGCGGGACTTAACTGCTTCAGTGCCTCGTATAAATCAGTACGCAAGGATGTATATTTCCACTCGTTTGCACCGTAGCCATAGCTGTCGGTAGGAACAAGAGTTACAAAATCAAGACAGATTTCGCCGTTTCCGTCAAATTCAAATGTAAGACCGCCGTCCTCTTGGGCTACAGATGTGAGTGTCGTTGTAATTTTTGTCCAAATACCGTTGGTGTTTGTAATGTCAAGAACGGTAACATTGCTTTTGTTGCGGTCTGAATCAAGATAAACGCTGACCTTTCCTTCAAAGCTCTTATTCATTATATAGCAGGAAAGGGCGTATTCCGTATCAGCCTTAAAGCCCATATCAGGTGTCTGTGCCTTTTCTTCATCACGGTCGTATGATTTATACTCGTACAGCTCGGTATAGCCCGTGTTAGTCAAAGTGCCCTTGCTTTTTGATGTAATACGAGCATATGTAGGATTATTTTCATTCATAGGATTTTCCGTGTCGGCAGTCAACTCTATTCCATCAGCCTTCCATGCGGTAGTTTTGTTAAACTCATATTCAAAGGAATCGTTATTAACAAGATTTGATACAAGACCGCCGTCACAGGCATAGGAAATATCCTCAATAAAGCTGCCGTAAAGCTTATCGGAAATTTCATATTTTTCATCATCGGCTGAAATATTCAGCACATTTTCAGTTCCTGCAAAAGCAGGAATAGTGCCTGTACATATAACAAGCAAAATACTCATAGCCACACAAATAAATCTTTTCATAATTTTACCCCTTAAATTAAAACAAATTGTGCCTTGAACATTTTTATTATAGCATTATAAATAATACAATGTCAAAATAATATGAAAAAATATAAATTTTGCTTGCAAATTATACTCATTTGTGCTTTAATATTGTAGACAAATAAAACGAGGTGTGGCTCAGCTTGGTAGAGCGCCACGTTCGGGACGTGGAAGCCGCAGGTTCAAATCCTGTCACCTCGACCACTTCGTCGCGAACTATATATCGTTCGCGACGACTTTTCGTATAAATAAATGATATTTTAATTTTTGTTACCAAGGTCTACCTAATAGGACTTGAGAATAAACATTTCTTTAACCAACAAAAAACACATTGCTTGAAGATAAAAGCAATGTGTTTTACTATGTTTATTTTAAGACAATTAAGTATGCAATTTGTTTGGGAATATTTATATGCAGTTTATCGTTAATAATCGGTATTTCTCTTACAAATTCATTTCCGTTTTCGGTAATGCGGTAAACCTCTGCTTTTGTTTTGCCGTTTTCAAAAATGCTCCAATCACGGCAGTCGCCGTTTTTACTGTATGCAATATAAGTGCTTTCCTTATGCACAAAGGGAAGAAAAAGTGTGTCGCCGTCCTTGATAATCTTGCCGTTTTTAGTTATTTTTCTGCCTTTGGCATAGGAAACGATACCATCTGAAAATTCGCAGTATTTATTATTTCCTTTGCCGTTTATCGCAAGTCTTTTATGTGCATTGAGAAAATGACAAGGCACCTGATATGTTGCAAAGCGATAAACGAAATCCCTAACCCAATTATTATTGCTTTTGGTTACAATATCTTCGCCGTGCATATTACCATAGAAAATATTATTGAGAGTTTTTTCTCTGAATTCGCCGCCGCAATAGATTTGGGGAGGATTATCAATCAACTCTTTATCAGTCATACGGTAGCACCACCAGCTCATAGGAATAAGTCCTATCGTGTCCATAGGTGATGACTTGAAATGGTCACGGGGCAAGCCGAATATGGGTTTATTAGGCAGGGCGTCGCTTTCCTTATATGTAAACTCCGAGGTTATGTCAACACCCTTTGATTTTACATATTCAATCATTTTTCGCCTTGCGTTTTGCATTTCCTTAATGCTGACAAAGGGAGCATAGTTTGTGTAGCACTGAAAATTATCAACGTGAATTGTGCCTGCTTCTGCAATAAAGGGAAAGGTGTCAACAAAGCGGTCAAACTGCCTTTTGAACAGTCCCGATTCCCAGTAACCCTTATGGCAGGTCTTGTAACACTTTCTGCCGTTGTATTTCTCAACGGGGTTAGGCTTGCCGTTTCTTTTTCTGATTAATGCACCTGCCTTTACAAAATCATTAAAGGACGGTGCATTGTCATAAGCGTCATTAAAATTAATATGAACGCTTATAACGGAATGATATTTTTTCGCCTCGTCGGAAAGCCACTTAAAGCTATCCCAAGCAGTTTTGTCCTCTTCCCTTTTCAGTGCTTTGTTGACCTCGAAGAAATCGGGGTATTTGTCATCGTGACCTAAATACTGCCAGCCCACAAGATAGTATATTTTTGTAATACTCTGAGTGATGTTATCAATCTTTTTTATGTATTCAAGTGCATCCTCAAAGGTAAGCAGAACCTTGCTTTTTCCCGGATTTTCCTTATCGGGAAAAGCCATACCTAATTTCATTACCATACACTCAGAATAGTCGTAATTGAATTTTAAAGGTGATGTCATTGAAAAGACCTCCTCTGTGTGTTATGCTTTAATTATATCATAAAAATCTGCTGTGCATTTAGAAATTCGACCTAATAATTTAGAAAAGCAATCACAAAAAACAGCAGTTTTTCTAAACAATAAAGCACATTTTCTTAATTATTTATCTTTGAAACATATTATAATACGGGTATACAGAAAAACGCAGGCGGTAGAATAAATGGAAATTATAATTAACGCAAAGCCAAGAGAGGTTAAAACAGAAAATTTTAATTATTCAAATACAGAAAGTCCTTACGGTGCGAATACGCAGTATTTCACTAAAAACGGCAAGCCGTTTACCGTCATTGCGGGTGAAATGCACTTTTCAAGACTGCCGAGGGAACGTTGGAGAGAAACCATTTTGAAAATGCGTGAGTGCGGAATTAACACCGTTTCTACATACATTTTTTGGAATTATCACGAGGAAATCAAGGGGCAATTTGACTTTTCGGGAAATAAGGATATTTCAGCATTCTTGCAAATATGTAAGGATATAAATATGCCCTGTATTCTGCGTATAGGTCCTTGGTGTCACGGCGAGGTTATTAGGGGCGGCTTTCCCAAGCGAATAAATAAAATGGCGAAGAAAAGATGCGATAATCCTAAGTATCTTGCCGAGGTTAAGGAATTTTGGCAGGGACTGTATAAAGAGGTTAAGCTATTTCTTGACGGCGAAACGGTAATCGGCATTCAGCTTGAAAATGAATATACGGGCTCTACCGAGCATATCCGCACTTTACGAAAAATCGTAGAACAAATCGGTTTTAAGACGCCGTTCTTTACTATGACCGCCTGGCCGTCGGGCAAGCCTGATAACGACTTTTTGCCCATGATGGGCGGTTATCCCGATGCACCGTGGACTCACGGTAAAACGGCACTTAAGCCTAACAGCCGCTTTGCAATCACTCCTGCAAAGACAGAGGGCGAAATCGGCGGAGATTTATTCAAAAGCAATGCAGAGATAAAAGGCATCTATGACGATGTGCCCTATGCCTCCTGTGAAACAGGGCCGGGCAATCAGGTAACACAGCACCGCAGACCGTATATCAGCGAAAAGGATGGCTATGGCGTTGGATTTGCAAAATTTGCAAGCGGTGTCAACTGGCTTGGCTACTATATGTTCTGCGGCGGTGCAAATCCAAATGACAGGCTTATGCAGGAAAACAGGCTCACAGGCTATCCTAATAATTATCCTATTATTGATTATGATTTTCAGGCACCTATCAGCCGTTACGGTGTTTGCCGTGCTCACGGCGACAGGCTCCGACTTATGCACCTGTTTATAAATGAATTTGACAATGAAATATGCACAAAGCAGGCATATTTTCCTAAATGGAAAAGCAGTAATCCAAACGATATCTCATTCCTAAAATGCTCAATAAGAGCAGATGAAAACGGCAGCGGATATTTCTTTGCAAGTACATATGAAAAAGGCTTGAAATATAACGATTTCAAGGATGTAAATGTTACATTTACAATCAACGATAAAACTGTTAATCTGCCAAGTATTGATATAAAAGCAGGCTCAATGTTCTTCTATCCGTTTAATATAACTCTCGGCTCGGTGCAATTTGATTACATACTTGCACAGCCCATTGCTAAAACAGTTGTTGACGGTAAAACCGTTTGTTACTTTACCAAGTGTGAGGGCATAGAGCCGAAATGCTCCGTTGACGGAAAGGAAATCCCCCTTGATTTCAATGAAAACGGAACGGATATTAGAGATGCAAAAATCATAGTTATCCCCTATGAAAAGGCAAAGAGTTTTCATTTTATCGACGGCAAGGCATATTTCCTTAACGGAACGGTTTACTGCGATAAAGGTAAGATTTACTGTGAACAAAAAACAGAAATTGACCTTAAAAACGAAATTACTCTGACAAAAATAAACAAGCAAAAATTACCGTATAATTATTTTCTCTATTCAACAGGTAAACGCGGTTATTATGAATTAAAATTGACTAATGATATACTTGAAAACCGCTTTGATGTGGTGCTTGAATTTGAATTTGACGGACTCAATTTGCAGGTATTCAGCGGTAAAACGCTTATAAACGATTACTTTAACATTGACCGCAAATTTGTTATGCATTTGAGAGATTACAAGCAATATATCAACAAAAATCAAACACTCATTATCCTCACTGCACCTAAAACAAAATTCGGCATTTCAAATGTGTATAACGAAATTAATATACCACTCTATTCAAATGAGTTAAAGCTCAGCAGTGCCAAAGAGGTAAAAGCATTATTTAAGCCCTGACGAAAAATCGTCGGGGCTTTTGTAATTAGAATTTTAATTTTCTGAATTTACCGGGAGAAATTCCCTCATTCTCGGTAAAAAAGTATATGAAATTTGACTCACTGTTAAAGCCTGTTTCATATGCAATGGAAGCAACCGTCATATCCGTCACCTGAAGCAGATATTTTGCTCTGTTAAGGCGGGATATCAAAATATAGTCATAAGGCGAAAAGCCTGTTTGCTGCTTGAACACTCTTGAAAAATGAGAAGAACTCATATTAACAATATCGGCAAGTCTGCCTACCGTTAAGCTTTCATTAAGATTTTCGGCGATATATTCTTTAACGATTTGAATACTGTCCTCATAACTGCTTTTGCCCTTACTTTTTGCACTTTGGGGATTTAACAGCTCTGTGAAAATCTTGTAAATATCAAGTGAAACACTTAATTCTGTCGTCGGATTATCGCCCTTCATTCCGTCAAAAATACGAAAAAGCAGTTTTCTAATATGCTGTATGTCTTTGCACTTAACGAGATTTCCGTTTGAGCTTTCAATTTCCTCAAAAAGTTCAAAGGAATTTGCACCTGCAAGATGAATCCAAATTGATTCAAAATTATCGTTTGTATAGTATTCGTGGGGCTTGTAGCAATCAAGAATAACCGTGTCACCCTTGCGTGCGGTTATATGCTTGCCGTCTTTTACAAAAGTAAAACTGCCGTCAAGGATATGAGTAATCAGCAGACTGTTATAATTTTTACGCACTAAATGATAACCCTTGACGCAGAAAAAATGCCCTGCGCTTATAGGATAAAAATATATTTTTTTTGCTGTTTGAGACGGAGAAGAAAAATACACCTCCGATTTTTTCAAAACGCCTGTTTCGTTGCATCTCATATTATTACCGTTACCCTATGATAGGATTTCTAAATTATTTGATAGATTTTCGCAATAAACTTTTGTAAAACTATTGTACAATTTAATTGTAAAGCTGTCAAGAAATTCAATTAATAGGAGAAATTGATATGAAAGCATTTTTCAGTAAGAAACCGGTAAAAATTATTATTTCAATAATATTAGCATTTGTGCTAATCGTTTGTATCTGCAACGGATATTTTGCTTCTGTTGCACTTAAAGAGCAAAAGGGCGTTGCGGTTTGTGATGAATGGAGCGCAGAGAATACATATACTCCGGATTATGCACAAAGCCTTGAAATCGGAAACGAGGATTTTAAAATTCTCTGCCTAACCGATATTCACATCAGAAATTATGCAACCTTTGGCGCCTGTATCGGTGTAAACTTTATCCTTGACGGAATGAGCGAAATTCAGTTAAAGCAGCTGATAAACGAGGTTAATCCCGATTTGATTGTTGTTGGCGGAGACACTGTTTTAACCGCTTGGAATGATATTTGCACTCAGCAGTTCTGCGATTTTATGGAAAAGTTTGAAATCCCCTGGGCGCCGATTTTCGGCAATCACGATTATGAGGGCAGAGCCGATAAATCAAAGCTTTGTGAAATTTACGAAAGCGCCGAGCATTGCCTGTTTAAATGCGGTCCTGACGGTATGAACGGTATGGGTAATTATATTGTAAATCTTACCCGAAATAACGAGGTTGTTTATTCTCTGTTTATGCTTGACGACGGTCAGTACAGAATTACCGATGGTGCAATTACCGACGGCGGTGTTAATGAAAATCAAATTGAGTGGTACAAATGGGCAGTAAAGGGCATTAACGATACAAGCGGTAAAGCTATTCCCAACATTGCATTTTTGCATGTGCCTGTTCCCGAATACAAGGAACTGACAGATAATTTTGAAATGGGTATGAGGCAGGAGGACAGCTGTACTGCTGTAAATAACGACGGATTTTTGCAGGTGTTTGCAGAAAACGGCGGAACACATATGTTTGCCGGTCACGACCATAACAATAATTTTGTTGCCGATTATAACGGAGTTAAACTTTGCTATATGACAAAAAGCTCATATAACTGCTATTTCTCCTCAAAAACACTCGGCGGAACAGTTATTACTATTGATGATAACAATAATGTTAGTTTAGAAATTAAAGATTTTTGAGGTTTTAAATTTGAAAACATACGGTACATATTTTGTAAATGATGAAAAGGAGCCGTTAAGATACGGCGAAATTAATTTGATTAATCCTCCCCGTCAGCGTTTAAGGGGCGAGGAGAAAAAATCAGGTATTGAGGCTATGCCTGTTTTCTGCGGATTTTGCGGAACTGATTTTGAGCTGATGAAAATGGGCAGACAGGGACTGCTTGATAATAAATTTCCACAGGGTGAAAAAAGGCTTATCAACGGACACGAGGGAGTTGTTTGGGTTCCGAGTGAGAACCGCTTTGCCATTGTTCTAATTCGTGGCGGTGACAGCTTCGACCCTACTCGCTTTACCGAGGAGGAAACGTATTTTGAATACGGCTGTGACGGTGCCGACGGTATCTTCTGCGATAAAGGATATTTCAATCCGGATATGCTTTTGCACCTGCCTGCCGAATATGAAAATCTAAAGAAATTGCCGTTATCACTTGCAAAAAGGCTTGTTTTTTCCGACCCTTATGCCTGTGCGGTATTTCAGTATGAGCGTATGTGCGACATAGGCGAGGCACAGAATTTCCGTGTTGAGCTGGCAAAACGCAAATGTGACGAGATGACCGCAAGAAAATATGCTGTTGAAAGCACCTTTGAGCGAGTTGTTATCTTCGGCTTAGGCACAACGGGTTTGTTTATCGGCGACCAAATTCGCAGAAACCAAAAGGACGCAAGTATTCTTTTCGTCGCACGCAGTGATGAAAGCAGCAAAAAGGCACAGTTTGTGAAAAATGAACTGCATTGCGATTATCTCTCAACAAGTGGTATGAATGAAAGCGAAGCAGCCAAGGCTATAACAGATAAAATCGGCGGTACTGCAACAA
The DNA here is from genome assembly GCA_051894075.1 of Eubacterium sp. Classification (GTDB taxonomy): domain Bacteria; phylum Bacillota; class Clostridia; order Oscillospirales; family Acutalibacteraceae; genus Eubacterium_R. The sequence continues at coordinate 11,361 of JBJFHZ010000060.1, read as the reverse complement.
TTTTCGTGGGCACAAGCGGAACAGAGGTTGAGCATAAAATCGCATTTGAGCAAAATGTTTTGGGCTGTAACGGAATTTACAACAGCTTTTCGTTAGGACCGAAGGTTACCTACAACACAATGCCCTTCGGCTTTAAAAATCAAGTGATTTTAGCGTCAATCAATTTCACTCAAAAGCACATGGAAACGGCAATAAAATTACTTTGTGATAGTAGGTTTGACCGTCTTGTAGAGCTGATTGATAAGGACGAATTTACAAATAAACCCATTGACGCTTATGAAAATAAAATTTATTCAAAGGGTGCACCGCTGAAAACTGCGGTTATTTGGAACAAAAATTATATTGACGAGGAAAAATGATGAAAGCAATTCAAATTACAAAACTGGGTGAGATACAAATAATTGAAAAGGAAATGCCGAAAGCAAGCGAGGGCGAGGCACTGTTAAAGGTGCTTTACTGCGGTATCTGCGGTGCCGATGTGGCATCATACACAGGCAATCAGCCGTTCACAACATATCCCCGAATCCCGGGGCACGAATTTTCCGCACAGATTGTTGAAATCCCCGAAAATGACTGGGGTTTAAAGGCAGGAGATATTGTCACCTGCAATCCGTATTTTAACTGCGGTGAGTGCTATGCCTGCAAGCGTGGTATAGTCAACGCATGCCACGATAATCAAACAATGGGCGTTCAGCGTGACGGCAGCTTTCAGGAATATATTACAATGCCCATTGAAAGAATCATTGACGGCAAAGGCCTTTCTGCAAAGGAGCTTGCACTTATAGAGCCGTTTTCAATAAGCTGTCACGCTCTGTCAAGGGCAGAGGTGAAAAACGGTGATAATCTTTTGATTATGGGTGCAGGGCCTATCGGACTTTTTGCACTTGTTAAGGCTAAATCAATGGGCGCAAAAGTGCTTATTGCCGATATGCTTGAAAGCCGCCTTGACCTTGCAAAAGAGTTCGGTACGGATTGCGTGGTTAATGTTAAGAAAACGGATTTGCACACCGCCTGCGAGGAATTTACAAACGGCAATGGCTTTGATGTTTGCGTTGAGGCCTGCGGTGCACCGGAAACCTTTTTAAGCTGTATTGATGAGGCGGCACACGGTGCAAATATAATTCTTATCGGCAACGGCAAGCGAGAAACCACCTTTGTTCACTCTGTTATTTTGAAGAAAGAGCTTAACATTTTCGGCAGCCGAAATGCCTTTACAAAGGATTTTGAAGAGCTTATTGACCTTGTAAAAAGCGGTAAGGCCGATATACTGAAAATGGTCAGCGGTGTTTACGGTATTGAAAATGCAAAGGATGCCTTTGAGGCACTTTCAAATAACGACGGAACCCTTGCTAAACTATTAATCAATTTTGAGGGATAAATTATGATTATTGATGCTCATGCACATTTGTGGAAAACGCAAAACGGTAAGGTTGACGGCAGAGATGTTTTTTCTGTGGGCAACGGAAAAAGCAATTTCGGCGGTGAAATCCGCCAAATGATGCCTCCGTATATGACCGACGGCGAAAATACCGCAGAGCGATTTATTGCAAATATGGACTATGCAGGTGTAAGCGGTGCGGTTATTACCCAAGAGGAAATTGACGGCAAGCAGGACACCTACCTTTTGACAGCAAAGGAAAAATATCCAAACAGACTGAAAATCTGCTCTCTGTATGAGGAAAACAAGCCTTTTACCGTTGACGGCTTTGACGGAATAAAAATCTGTGCAGGCAGGCTCAAAACACAGGATTTAACAAAGCATTATAAAGTATTTGAGCAGGCTGACAAAAACGACAAATTTATTTCAATAGACCTTGCAGACGGTGATTTGCAAACCGGCTCACTGCTTGAAATGATACAGCAATATTCTAATCTTAAAATAGCAATCGGTCATTTCGGTATGGTGACGAGAAACGGCTGGCAGAAACAGATTAAGCTTGCACAAAACAAAAATGTAATGATTGAAAGCGGGGGCATTACTTGGCTTTTCAACAGTGAGTTTTATCCCTATCCCTCTGCGATTAAGGCAATCAAAGAGGCTATTGACATTTGCGGAATTGACAAACTTATGTGGGGCAGTGATTACCCACGAACTATGGTTGAAATCACATACAAAATGAGCTTTGATTTTATCCTCAAGTCAAAGAAACTTACAGATATTGAAAAGAAAAAATTCCTTTTTGACAACGCAAAGGAATTTTACGGCTTTACCGATTTAACAAAATGTGAAAAAATTAAAAATATGCTTGAGGACTGAATGTTAACCATTAATTCTGATTTAGGTAGTGAAAGAATGGAATTATTAGAAAAAATTACCGATTTGGCAAAAGAATTAAAAATCACTGATGATTTGATTTATAAAATCTTTGATACGGATGCAAGTAAAATAGAAGATTTATCAAATGCCTGTAAAGAAAAATCATTTGATTGTTTGATTGATGAAGATGAGATAACAAGATTGGCAGTTATCTTGAATCTTGCAAACAGAATCAAAGACGAATATGCAAATCATAATATTGATGACAAAATTTTTTATGATACCATGAGCGATATAAAAATATGGTGTGAAAATAACAGCAATAAGGGATTGAAAAACTATAATTGGTTAAAAAACCATGTCACCTTTAATTTGTTCAAAATCGGAAGACTTCAATACCAGTTTTTCAAATTAGATAATCCGACATTAAACTATGAATTATTGCATGTTAAAACAAATGATAATGTAATTTACATACATATCCCTCAAGGCGAAAAGCTCAAGCTTGAAGAGTGTCGGCAATCCATAGACGAAGCAGACCGATTCTTTAAAAAATACTTTCCTAAATTTTGGTTTGATTATTTCTTTTGTGAAAGCTGGTTGTTATATGAAAAAAACATTGAATTTATGAAAGAAAATTCAAATATCATCAGATTTCAGTCACTTTTTGAAAATGTTTATTCCTGTCAGGACGACCATCAGGCGTTAGGAAGAATATTCGGCGGTAAACAGGAAAATGTTCAAGACTATCCCGAAAATACATCGCTTCAAAAGGCGGCAAAGAATTATATCGAAAATGGAAATTCTTTAGGAATGGGGATCGGAGTAATAAAAAGAAAATACAGTATAGTTAAGGAGAAGCAAATGAATAATTTACCGATAAGTGCAATAATAGTCGGTGCCGGACACAGAGCTATGATTTACAGCAATTTAGCAATAACAAATCCGGAGCTTTTGAAAATTGTAGGAGTGGCAGATCCCGATCCGATAAGAAGAGAAATGTGTAAGAATATGTTTCATTTAAACGATGATATGTGCTTTAGCAATGCTGATGAATTATGTAAGCACGGCAAATTGGCAGATGCTGTCATCAACGGGACAATGGACGAACAGCATATTGAAACTGCCGTACCACTCTTAAATCTTGGTTATGATATGCTTTTGGAAAAGCCCTTTGCAGTAAGCAAGAATGAAATGTATCAGCTTGTTGAATGTGCAAGGAAAAATAATTCAAAGGTAATGATATGTCATGTCTTGAGGTATGCACCGTTTTATTATGCAATAAAGGAAAGAATTTTGAACGGAGACATAGGAGAAATAACAAATATTCAAACAACGGAGCATGTTTCCTATCATCATATGTCTACTTCATTTGTACGGGGAAAGTGGGCAAATTCTTCAAAGTGCAAAACCTCTATGCTGTTGCAAAAATGCTGTCATGATTTAGATTTAATTATGTGGCTTATGAGCGAAACAAAGCCTGTAAAAATTTCTTCATTCGGCGGTCGATACCAATTTAGAGAAGAAAATGCACCAAAGGGTGCAGGAACGAAATGTATGGTTGATTGTCCTTTTGTTGACACTTGTGTTTATTCAACCAAAAGATTATATATTGACCACCCTGACAGATGGGCGTTTTATGTTTGGAGTGAGCTTGAGGATATTGAGCATCCGACAATTGAAGATAAAATAAATTTAATGAAATCCGATTCACCGTATGCAAAATGTATATATAAATGTGATAACGATGTTGTTGACAGACAATCGGTAATGATACAATTTGCAAACGGTGCCACAGGAACACATAATATGATAGGGGCTACAAGCAAACCTGCAAGAATGATACATATTATCGGAACAAAAGGAGAAATATTCGGTAATTTTGAAGAATCAAAATTTACGGTTTCGCTTATTGACCCTTCACCAAGTTCAAATAACGGTGAATGTATAATAGAAGAAGTTGATTTAAATGTAAGCGGAGATATGGTTGGTGCTTACGGAGGTCACGGCGGCGGTGATGAAAAGCTGGCTATGGATTTTGTAAAGTTTGTTCAGGGCGATAAGCCGAGCCTTGCCTGCACCTCTGTTTTTGATTCCGTGGCAGGACATTTGGCAGCGTATTTAGCTGATGAATCATTAAATGACGGGGGAGCACCCAAATATTTTTAATTTTGTTGTTTAATAAGTTAACTGAATGTAAAAAACTTGAGGACTGATTATGAAAAAGAGCAATATTAAGCTGAAAATCAATGAGCTTACAGGTGATTATGAAATCATACATAACGGCTTTTCCTGGATAAGCGACGGCAGAGCGCCGTATATAATTATTCGCAAAAAGGTCGGTAAAAAATACATCAGCACCTACCGTACCCTTTATTCTGCACCCAAAAGAAAATTTGAATATTGTGACAATAAAATTGTAGCAAGGCTTTCGGGCTATATTGCTTTCGGCAAGGCTCTTGATTTTACTCTTGTTTTAATTGCCAAAATCATAGGAAAGAATTCAGTTGAATTTTCAATAAAAGCAGAAAATGAGACAGGCTATGATATTCAGGCGGTGTATTTCCCTGCCCCGTTCAATTCTAAGAAAAAGGGCAAGCAGTCATACCATATTGACGCTATGCGACAGGGCTTTATTCTGCCTGACGGCTACAAGGAAAATTTCGCCTCAACCTTTGGCTTTGCTCACTATCTGCGCAAAATCAACACAGGCGATTGCTATATGCCCGTTTGGGGCAGAGTTTGCGACGGTCACACCTTTACTGCCATTGTTGACACACCCTATGACGCCTGTATGTTTTCCGCTTTCGGCAGGCACTCGGCTTTTGTGAATTCAGTTCACTGGATGTCATCTCTCGGCAAGCTTTCTTACGAAAGAAAAATCAAATTCATTTTCCACGAAAACGGCGACTACAACACCGTCGCAAAGGATTACAGACAGTACCTTATTGACAACGGTCAGTTCGTTTCAACAGACGATAAAATAAAGAAGAATCCGAATATTGAAAAGCTTGTCGGCTGCCCTGTTTTGCATCATAAAATCTACTCAAAGATTAATGAAAAATCGAAATTCTACGATAAAAACGGTACAAACGAAAGTCTGTGCGCAACCTTTTATGAGCGCGCAGAGCAAATGAAAAAGCTTAAAGAATTAGGACTTGATAAGCTTTATATTCACACAGACGGCTGGGGTAAGGACGGTTACGACAACAACCACCCATATATTTTGCCTCCCTGTGAAGGTGCAGGCGGTTGGGACGGCTTAAAGGAATTTGCAAAGGCCAGCCGTGATTTAGGCTATATATTTGCCCTCCACGACCAGTACAGAGATTTTTATTATTCCTCCCCTGTTTTTGACATGAATAAGGCTGTAACAAATATCGACGGTTCTCACCCTTACTGCTCAATTTGGGACGGCGGTGAGCATACATTTCTCTGTTCATCACAGGCGCTTGAATTTGTTAAGAAAACATACAGCGAGCTTGAAGAACAGGGCGTTGATGTTCAGGGTGCATATCTTGATGTTTTCTCTGTTATGAACGGTGATGAATGCTTTAACCCCGAGCATAAAATCACAAGAGAGCAGAGCATAAAGCACCGTGCGAATTGCTTTGATTATCTCAATGACAAGGGTATGATTATGTCCTCGGAGGAGCCGGCAATGCAGCTTCTAAATCACCTTGCACTTGTTCACCACGGACCATTTACACTTAGACCCCAGGAAAACGGTCAGGCGGTTGGTATTCCCATACCTCTCGGCAATCTCGTTTTTCACGATTGCATTATGGTGCCGTGGAATTGGTTTAACAACTGGGGTATTCCAAAGGGCGATGATGGTGATTTGTATTGTGCATTATGTGCAGGTATGCCGTATTTACACCCCTTCGGCACAGGCTTAAGCAAAATCGGAACGGATAACCGCACGGCAGACACCGAGCTTCTTGACGACGAAAGCCTAAAAAAAGAAATTGAGCGTGTTAAGCCGCTTTGCGATTTACAGGCAAAGCTATACAATAAGGAAATGGTTGGGCACGAATTTTTAGGTTCGTACAGACGGCAGAAAGCTACATATTCCGACGGCACAACCGTTACCATTGATTTGGATAAAAACACTTACAAAATCGGAGAAAAGTAATGCATATTATAAAGTACAATAAACCTGCGAAGAATTGGCGCGAAGCGTTGCCGCTCGGCAATGGCTTAATGGGTGTTATGATTTACGGCTCATTAAGAAAAGAAAAGCTTTGCTTTAATGACGGCACGTTTTGGTCAGGTTATCCAAAGGATTATAACAGCAAGGACAGTCTTGAAAATCTTGAAAATGTACGCAAGCTGATTTTTGAGGGCAGAAATGCAGAGGCAGACGCCCTTTGCGAAGAAAAACTAACCGGCTTTTACAGTGAGGCATTTATGCCCTTGGGTGAACTTTCTCTTAAATTCTGCGGTATTGATAAGGATTGCTATTCAAGAAGCCTTGACCTTTCAAATGCAGTACATACTGTTAAATCAAAGGGCTGTATTGCCGAGGCTTTTTCATCATATCCCGATAAAATTTCCGTTTACAGAATTAAAACGGATGAGCCTTTTTCGGTTAGGATAAAGGCAAAAAGCAAGCTAAAATATGAGGTTGACACAGAGGAAAATAATCTATTTCTTATGGGCAATGCTCCCGATTATGCGGCACCGAATTATTTGAGAACAGAGATACACCCTATCCGATATAACGAGAAAAAGGGTATGGCTTTCTGCCTGCAGGCACAGGTGCAGACAAATGGTGACATCTGTCGCAAAAGCAATCAAATTAAAGTTAAAAACGCAACCGAGCTCACCCTTTATTTTTCAACTGCAACAGGCTTCAACGGCTTTGACAAAATGCCCGAAACAAACAGAAATACTGTTAAGCAAAAATGCAAGGCTTTGTTAAATTCGGTAAATAAAGATTATAATGCTTTGAAAACGCGACACATTGACGATTACTCGTCGCTATATAACAATCAAAACATATTCTTTGACTGTGACAAGGACACAACCGCTGACGAACTTTTGAAATCTGTCAAAAACGGTGGTGATGAAAAGGCACTTGCCGAGCTGCTGTATAATTACGGCAAATATATGATAATTTCAGGCAGCAGAAAGGGCGGTCAGCCTCTTAATCTTCAGGGAATTTGGAATAACTCCGTTCGTCCGCCGTGGAGCAGTAACTATACTGTCAATATTAACACCGAAATGAATTACTGGGGAGCCTCCCGTGCAGGTTTGTCGGATTGTATTGAACCGCTTATTCAAATGGTTTACGAGGCATTGCAAAACGGCAGAAGGACGGCTGAAATAAATTACGGTTGTCGAGGCTTTGCCTGCAATCACAATGTTGACTTGTGGCGAAAAACTCCGCCTGTAAAGGGCAATGCAAACTATATGTTCGCTCCTTTATGCGGTGTGTGGCTTTCAAACGAAATCTATTCTCACTATAAAAACGGCTTTCTAGATGAATACACGGATAAAATAAAAGAAATTGTTACCGAATCGGCACGCTTTGCCTGCGATTTTCTTGTTATGCACGAGGGAAAATATGTTGTTTGTCCGTCACCGTCACCCGAAAATGTTTTTAAGCAGGGTGACAAAACCGGCAAGCTTGATTACGCTTCAGCATTTGATATGGGACTTGTAAGACAGGCATTTCAAAATGCACTTGAACTGTCGGACGATAACGATTTGAAAGCGGAAATAAAAGAAAAAACGCCGCTTTTGTATCCGTTTAAAAACGGCAAAAACGGTATTTGCGAATGGCATAAGGATTTTGATACTCCCGAACCGGGACACCGCCATTTTTCTCCGTTATACGCTTTCTACCCTGCTAATGTTATCGGCTTTTACGGTAACAAAGAGCAGACGGAATGGGTTAGAAAATTATTTAAGACAAGAACAGATAACTCAACCCAGTATATCGGCTGGTCGGCGGCTTGGGCAATCTGCCTGTCTGCAAGATTGCGTGAAAAAGAAACGACGCAAAAGGTTATCCGCAGTATGCTAAGCCATTCCGTATTCAAAAATCTTTTCTGCGTTCATCCGCCCTTCTACTTCCAAATTGACGGAAATCTCGGCTTTGTTGCAGGTATAAACGAAATGCTCATAACCGAAGAAAAAGGTTTTATCGAGCTTATCCCTGCTTTGCCCGAAAGCTACGGCAATTCAGGAGAGGTAAGGGATATGGTTGTAAACGGTGCAAAAATCAGCTTCAAATGGCAAAACGGACTGATTACCGAAATTCACAGCGACAAGCCTGTTGCAATTCTCAATAAGCATTTGAGCAGAGAACTGATAACCGATGAAAATATATCCGTTAAGGAGAATATTTGATATGAAAAAAGGACTTAAAGTATTTATATCTATTTTGCTTGTACTTGCAATTATCGGTGGCATTGCAACATTAACAGTAACCTTTTACGGCAAAAAATATGTAAGGTCGGAGGATACCGCTTTTTCCGTTTTGCAAATAACCGATGTCCACATTCTCAACGATGAGAAAAAGGACGCAAAGGCATTTAAAACAATTACCGCTATGGTTGAAACAGCAAAGCCCGATATGATTGTTGTTACAGGTGATATAACAAGCGAAAAGGAAAATTACACCGCCTTTAAATCGTTTTGTACCTTTATGGAGGAGTTTAAGATTCCTTGGGCGTTTACCTTTGGCAATCACGAGGGACTTGATATTCAGTACGAGCCAAACGAGGTGTTAGACCCCGAAAAAATTGCAGACAAGCAAACGCTTAATAACTACCTTGAATCTCTTGAATACTGCATTTATGAGCGTGGCGACGAAAATGTTGATGGTATGGGCAATTACTACTATACAGTGCGTGACGATAACGGCAAAGCCTTAACCACTTTGATTTTTATGGACAGTAACAGCTATGATGAAGAAAATAAGGGTTATGATCATTTCCACGAAAATCAGGTTCAGTGGTATGAAAATACTGTAAAACAAATCGCAAAAGAAGAAAACGGCGACGAAACCAAGGTTGTACCCTCGCTTGCATTTTTCCATATTCCTATGCAAGAATATATGACCGCTTATGATGAAGCAAAGGGTACGGATAATTTACTTTACGGATTTCGTTTTCCGAATGAGAATGGTACACCTGCTGTAGACGATAATATGTTTGAAACTATGGTTGAGCTTGGTTCAACAAAGGGCTGCTTCGTCGGTCACGACCATATGAATAACTATTCCGTAAATTACAATGGCATAAGGCTTACATACGGCCTTTCCTGCGACCATAATATTTATGTTGTGCCCTTTAGAGGCGGTACGCTTATAAATATAAAAAATGACGGCACTTTCACTACTCAGTCGCTTATCCGCCACCGAGGTCAAAGTACAGTCACAGTCTGTAAGGAATATTAATTAAGACTTTCTATTATTTGAGTTAAAAAACAGTCCGATATACTGTTCGTAAAAGTTTTGGTCCCTTGGAAATTCCGTCACCTTTACTGTTAGTTCAAAACTTGCCATTGTGTTTTTATAGCATTTATGATATAAAGGTTATGAGGATAAAAATTGTTAAAGGGGAAGTATTATGAAAAAGCAAACAAAAAAGATAATTTCATTATTTTTAGCAATTTTGCTGATTGCTTCGGTATTCTCTGGATGCAGTCCTAACGGAAAAGAGATTATGACTGATACATACGCAGGATATGACAATTTAGCCAAGGACTGTGTAGTGACTGACGGTTCGGGCAAAGAGCTTGGCAGCTTTAAGCTTAAGGGTAAGGCCGAAGAAAATCAGTATGTTACCGTTGATTTAGGCGAAACAAAAGCCTTTAACACAGTAGTGCTTAAGGAAAACGGCAAAAAGGTTACCCTTTTTGAAATTTACGGCAGTAATGATGCGGAGAAGGATTACGAATTTTTGTATCAAAGTGATTGCATTGAGGGCGGTCACACCTGCTTTCTCGGTGATGTAAATTACAGATACTTAAGAATTTTTGTTAATCAGGCGTCGGGTAGCTTTAAGCTTTACGACATCGGCGTTTATAACATAAAAAGTGAAAATGCCAAGGACCTGAGAGTAACATCATATCTTGTTATAAGTGATGTTACAGAGGATACGGATTTTTCAATGCTTGACGGCATAACCGATATTATTACATTCGGCACCGCTAAATATGATAAAGACGGCAACATTTATTTTGTTGACAGAGAAGGAAATGAGGTTGACGAAAGCTTTTTTGCAGACAGAATTGAAATTCTGCGCAAGGCTATCGGCGACAGAGATATAAATGTTTTGTGCGATATTGCAATGCCTTACGGCAACGACAATGCAGATATTATTTCCATGTTCAGCGATGCAAATGTTGACAACACCGTAAACAGCATAAAGAATCTTATTGATAAATACGATTTTGACGGCTACGATTTAGATTACGAATTTCCAAACAGTAAAAACGAGTGGAATCAGTTAAATAATTTCTTAAGAAAAATGGATAAGGCAATGCCCGATAAGCTGATTTCTCTTGCCATTGCGCCATGGGATTTACAGTTTGATGATGACGTAATCAAAATAATTGACCGTGCAGAGGTTATGCTTTACGATATGTTTACCGCACACGGATATCACTCTATTTTCCCTGTCACCGTAAACGGTATCAACAAAATGCTTAAAGGCGGCTTTGATGCAAAGCAGCTTGATTTAGGTGTTCCCTTCTATTCCCGTCCCACTAACAGACTTGCTTACTGGGGAAGCTACAATCAATTTGAAGATAAAATTGACAAATACACAAACTTGATTTATTTCAATGACTTTGACGTTGAAGGCAGGCCCATGACTGCACCGCAGTATATAAACTCTGTCCAAATGATTTCGGATAAAACGGCGTTTGCAGTTGACAGCGGCTTAGGCGGAATAATGGTATGGCATATGGCTTGTGATTTGAATTATTCAAATGAGCTGTCACTCTTTAAGGCTATCAACGATACAAAATCAGCAAAGCAAGGCTGATACAATAGAAAGTATATATTTGTCAAATTGATAAATTAGGGTTTGTCGGGATGTTCTTGTAGCAAATTTATGGCTCCCTTGTGTAAAGGGAGCTGTCTGCGT